>NZ_JVPT01000014.1:0-2690 GCF_001055915.1 Corynebacterium sp. 212_CJEI
GCTTGAAAGTGTCATAAACTCACACAGTTTCACATTTGCAGCCCCGGAGTTTTCGGGTTGACAGTTTTGCCACGTAACTCCGGGCTGTGGTGCTGCCGCAGTTGGGGCCTGACTAGTCGCTACCTTGAGAACTGGACGCACTCTTTGGCTATCAACCCTGAACCGCGGCAAAAAGTAGGGTTCAGCAGCCAACGACGAAACCCTCCCTCGCCCGGATAACTCCAGGTGAGAGAGGGTTTCTACTTGGTCGGGGTAGCGGGATTTGAACCCACGGCCTCTTCGTCCCGAACGAAGCGCGCTACCAAGCTGCGCCATACCCCGAGGCCGCAGACACGAACTGGGAACATACGTCTCAGTGCTGTGCTTGCGAGGACTTACTTTAGCCCGACGCTGAGTCAGAATGCAAAACGCCTGCTTAACGGGCTGTGGGAACAAGCCGCGGTCTCCGCCGCGCCCTTACAAACTACGAACTGCACCCCGACGGACTACGAACTACGAATCCCGCTCCACAACCTCAATCAAGGTCGCGGATGGGCGGCAGAACAAGCGCACCGGAGCGTAAGGGGAAGTGCCAAGGCCATTGGAGACATGCAGCCATGTCTTCTCGGTCCAGCGCGACAACCCCGAGGCCCGCGAGCGGTCGATACCGCAGTTGGTCACAATGGCCTTCCCGCCGGGCAGGCACACCTGGCCACCGTGTGTGTGACCAGAAAGCACCAGGTCGTAGCCGTCTTCCGCAAAAGCATCCAACACGTGGGGCTCTGGCGAGTGCGACAGGCCGATAGCGATGTCGGCATCCGCATTCGGAGCACCGGCGATCTGCGAATAATCCTCCAACTCGTGATGAGGGTCATCTACACCGGACAGCGCCACCTTCACGCCACCCGCCACAAACTCCAGCCGGGCATGGGTGGCATCCTGCCAGCCGTGCTCGATAAACGCAGCGCGCATGCCGCGCCACGGCAGTTCGACGCGTGAGGGCTTGCGCTTCTTGCCTGTCAGGTACTTCAGCGGATTGACAGGCCGTGGCGCGAAGTAGTCATTGGTGCCAAACACGAAGGCACCCGGACGGTTCAGTAGGGGGCCGAGCGCTGCGAGGACACTGGGAACGGCTTTGTCGCTGCCCAGGTTGTCGCCGGTATTAATCACCAGGTCAGGGTTCAGAGCATCGAGGCTGGCAACCCACTTCTGCTTCAGCTTCTGGTCGGGGAGCATGTGGAAGTCGGAGACATGCAGAATCCGGAAAGGCTCACCCTCGCGCTTTCCCGCCCGGGCGAGCGTGCCGGGTGCCAGCACGGGAACTTGCACACGGTGGAGTTTAAATGCGCGCAATTCGATTTGGTTCGCGTAGATGAACGTCGTCAAGCCAAGCGTGGCGAGAGCTGCGGCAGACCGCAGAATTCGGTTGGGAAAAGCGCGCGATGTCATGACAGAGACACTATCAACTACAGCGGTAGTCTAGGGCATATGAGTGAACTGAAGAACACAATTGTCTCCGATATGACCGCCGCAATGAAGGCCCGCGACAAGGAAACCGTTGCGGCGCTGCGCATGCTGAAGGCCGCTATCCAGACTGAGGAGGTTTCCGGCTCCAAGCATGAGCTCACCGATGACGAGGTGCTGCGTGTGATCGAGCGGGAGGTCAAGAAGCGTCGCGAGTCCGCTGAGATGTACGCCGAGAACGGCCGCCAGGAACTTGCCGACGCCGAACTCGCCGAAGCAGAGGTTTTCGCCCGCTACCAGCCGGAACAGCTTGACGACGACGCCGTGAAGAACCTCGTTGCGGAATCCGTGGCCGAGGTTGCTGGCGATGACGCGCCGAGCATGAAGATCATGGGCCAGGTTATGAAGGTGGCTAAGGAAAAGGCCGCTGGCCAGGTCGATGGCAAGCGGCTTTCCGAGGCCGTTAAGGCTGCCCTGCAGGGCTAGCGCGACCTTTCGCCGTTTCCTTTTTCGGCGATAAGCGTTGGAGCTGCCTTCTAGGGTGAACTAGAACGGCAGCAGCGGAATCAGATCCCGCAAGCTCGGCGCTGGCGGAGTGTTCGGGCGAGGGAACTGCGGTAGCGGATCCGGCCGGGTCGTCGTCGAGTCCGGCCGCGGCGACGGCGCTGGTGGCGGGGTCGGACGGCGGGTGCCATCGGCCACGCGGATCGTGACGGTGCCACCCTTGAGTAGCAGCGGCGGCTGATCCAGCCCGACCACGATTCCGCGCGACTCGCCGGTGAGGGAGACTGTGCGTTCCTCTACCTTGTAGCCGGCCTTCTTAAGGGTCTCTCGAGCCTCGGCCTTCTGCATGCCCACCACATTCGGCATTTGGGTGATCGAGGTGCCCAGGCCGTAGTCCGAATCCAGTGGTGGGAGGTTCTTTCCGCCGTAGTCTTCGATGACTGGGCCGACTGCGCCGAACCATGTCCGCGCGGGCTCGCGACCACCAAAGAGGTTGCCGCTCGGGCACTGGCGCAGCGGTGACGTGCACAGCTCCGTGACCGTCGGGGTGTCGTTGTAGGCGTACACCGATCCGGCCAGACCGCCGGTGAAGCCCAGGAATGCCGCGGACTGGTTCGACTCGGTGGTACCGGTCTTAGCCGCGACTGGGCCTTCCCAATTCAGCTCTTTCGCGGCATCCTTCGCGGTGCCATCGGTGGCGTCATTGCTGAGCGCATTAGCAATCGCGTGCGCGACACCCGGCT
>NZ_JVPT01000015.1:0-32086 GCF_001055915.1 Corynebacterium sp. 212_CJEI
GCTCCGGAAGCGGAAATCGGTAACGAGGATGGAGGCAACAAAGGCCTGCTGAGCCGACTCGGATTGGGGCGCGGTGGCCGTCGTAAAGCGAAAGAAGCCCCGGCCCGCGAGCTACACCGTCCGATGACGGGTCGGGCAGTTCAAGTTGGTGGCCTGGGCTTCCGATATGTGCGCGATGGAGTCGAGTCTCGAAAGCCGCGAGAGAAGACAACTCTGTACCGACACCTTCGCGACTTGCAGATTGTGCACTAACTGCGTCGGGGCAATAGCCACGGTCTGCCCGTGAGAAAGTGGCTTGCGCGAAAGTGGCCTGCGCGATAGCTCGAGTACAGATAACATTTGGGTGTTAAAGCCCCTGCCCGCCACTGCCTCGATAGGACAGCATCATGACTGACAACACCCCACGGCTACGCGCTGGCGACCAAGCCCGCCACACTGCGCTGGAACGCTTGGAATGGGCATTCCGCGATGGCCAGATTGACTTTGCGGAACTGCAGGAGCGCACCGAGAAAGCCCAAAAGGCAACGTACATTGATGAGTTGCCCACATTGACACAGGACTTGTCGCTGCCCGCGAACCTGGCCGAGCCGACTCCACATGCGCACCCAAACCCTAACCTGCGCCCGAACCTGCACAGCGTCCCGGACGAGCACCATTCAGTGGCACCGAATGCAGCCAGCAATCATCAACCAGCCCGGATTGATAGCTCCGCCGCGGCAACTGGTTCGAAGCTCTCCATCGGCATCTTTGGCGGCACCGACAAGAGAGGCCCTTGGACGTGCGCTCCCACGCACACCACGGTGGCGGCCTTCGGCGGGACTGGCTTGGATTTCCGCGAGGCCATCCTTACCGCGGAAACCACTGTCGTCAACATTGGCTGCGCCTTCGGTGGAGTCGACGTCATTGTCCCCGACCACTACCAGGTTGATGTCGACGTGCTGCCCATCTTCGGAGGCACGGATGTTACTGGAAACCCGGGACGTAACCTTCCTGCTCCTGGCGCAGGACAGGCTCCGAAGATTATTGTGCGCGGCTTCGTCGCTTTCGGTGGCGTCGAGGTCAAGCGCGTACCGCACTAGAGCACGCTGCAGTAGCACGTGGGCAGTAGCATGTGCGCCGGAGCACGTGGGCAGTAACCGCCTGGCGCCTAGCGAGCCACTACTCGCCCACGCCTCACCGGCTACTCGTCCCATACCTCCGGCGGCATTGCTGGGAACGGCGTCGTCGGCGGCAGCGTTGCCACAGCTGAACGTCTGGACAGGCCACACACCTGCAACAGGTCCACCACCAAGGAGCGGGACTGCGCAAACACAACCTGTTCCGACAGCGTTGCGTCCTCGATCACGCGCGGGTGCATTTTCGCCGCTAGACGACGCAAGTACCGAACCACGTCTTCAAGCTTGACCTCTCCGGATCCCTCGGAAAGCTGAGCGATAGCGATGTCGCCGGATTCGAAAGGCAACTCGCCCCACTCTGGGATTCGGCGCACGGCGGCTTCGTCGTCAAGCACATGACTGACCAGGCGCGTACCTTCAGACACGCCGAGAACAAGTGCGCACAGTTCGGACGAGAAGTCGATGTGATCCTCACGTGCGGTGATAGCGCGACGCGCGAGCACACGGATGTTGCGCATGGCGTTGTCGACGGGATGTACCATGCGCGACAGCGAGTGGATTCTATCCCGAGAGCGCCAGAGCAACGGCGAGATACGGACCTGCTCGCCCGCGTCGGCGACAGTGCGGTCCATCAGCGAGACCTGCGCCTGCATGGAGCGCACCACGCTCAGTGCGGTGCGGATGCGATCGGTGTCGCCCTCTTTCATGCCGATGCCGATGTCATAAAGTACGTCTGCACCCATGTCGAGGACCTTGGCCACCTTGCGGCGAGCACCCGCCAGCGGGCTTCGCGGCAATATCATGAGCACAATAATGCCCACCACACCACCGACGAGAGCATCGATCATTCGGTAATAAGAACCGGCGGTGCCCGGCGGAATAATGGTGGCGATGAGCACGGCTGAAGATGCCGCTTGGTTGACCACAAGCGGACCGCGACCGACAAACACGCCAATGACCATGGCGACGAACACACCGACAGTCAGCTGCCAGATACCCGAGCCGAGGATGGAGATAATCACATCACCAATGCCGACTCCCAACGAGGCGCCGAGCACCAACTCCACAGAGTGCTTTAGGCGAGGACCTGCGGTCATCACGTTGAGGCTGATGAAAGCGGCCATCGGCGCGAAGAACGGGTTGGGGTGCCCCAGTACCTCAAGTGCGAACCAGTAGGCCAACCCAGCGGCTAACGTGGCTTGGACAATGAGCATCCAACGGGAGCGCACACGGTCAATCGCATGGAGGAAACGCGTGCGGGGCCTCACTTTCTGACGCAGCTTGTTTGCTGCGCGGGAGGCCGGATGTAGGTACGTATTGCGAAAATCTTGGAAATCCGGGCGCGGATTATCCTCGACGAATTGCGTTTCCTTAGCTTCGACGAGGTCGTCGACATGCGCGGGAGCAAGGTCCTCTAGATTCCTGGCAGCTGCGGCATCCTTATCTTCCCCACCAGCTATGCCAGCCATGCCGAAGTCACCATCCTCATGTAAAAAACTGTGCGCTTTTTATGTACCCGTTGTGCTGTTGTGCACTCTTATGTGCCCGCTGAATCTCTATGCGCGATTAAAGACCCAGTTCTGGCAACGCGGATTCATCACTGTCACGCAGCAACGCCATCATGCGATCGAATTCATCATCCTCGCCGATAGCCTTAGCAGCCTTAGCCAACGCTGCGAAGGCGCGGAGCACACCACGATTCGGCTCGTGCTCCCACGGAATGGCTCCGAACCCCTTCCAGCCGTTTCCACGCAGCAGGTCCAGACCGCGGTGGTAACCAGTGCGAGCGAAGGCATAGGCCTGAATCTCCTGGCCCTCGGACAAGGCGCTTTCAGCCAAATCCGCCCAAGCCTGGGAATCGCGCGGGCATGCGCGAACCACGGCCTCCGGGCTTGCGCCACCGTTGCGGGCAGCAACGGCCTCGTCAAGAACGGGGAGCTTCACGGGAGCAGGAGCCATCATGTCATTGAGTTTCATGCGTCCTATTGTGCCAGGCATCACGTGGCGATGGCAGGGGCTCAGTAGGTGACTCCCTGTTGGCAACGGCGGGCACAGCGCGGTGGTACAACGTCGGCAAGCGCCAGATGACGACCAACTAGCGTTCCCCGACTACTCCGGGCAGCTCGGCTTCGTCGAATCCAACGACTCACCATTTTCCAGCTTGGTCGCAACAAAATCGGCCACTCGGGCGCACGCTTCCATCAGCATCCAACCCGACAGTTGGACAGAGAGGTCACGCTCCTTAATCGCCGAACCGCGAACCGCGCCACCGACTGATTGCGCAACCGAACCGCCCTGTGGGAACTGAGCATTATCGTTCCAATCTGCGGGGAAAAGCGGCAGGCCATCAACCTCGAGGCGGTGGTACCAGCACTTCTCCCCCGAAGCCAGAACCAGTCGGCGAGCAATGCGAGCTGCCGCGCGATTCATGCGATTGTCTCCAGGCAAACGCACCGCCGCATCGGCGAGGTATCGCACCAGGATGCCGTTGAACAGACCACCATCGCCGCCACCGGCACCGGCGATAACATTGTCGGTGGTCGCCAAATCCTTTGCCACCGCGTGGATGAGGTTTTGCACGCGCGTGAAATACTTCGTCGCCTGTTCACGCTGGCCGTGCGCCCGAAGCGCAAGTCCCACTTCGAGGCAAGCGCCAATCATGACACCCTGGTTGTACGTAAACATGCCCTTCTGCACGACGGCACCTGCCATGGACAAGCGAATGCCGTCGTAGAGCAGCCCTGAGTCCGACAGGAGGTTGGCGTAAACCCAATCGATAAGTTCCTCTGCCTCCTTGATACGACCAGCCCGGGCCAGAGCGATGGCTGCAGGACCGTTCGAGGGGACGTTGAAAAAGAGGTCCTGCTCACGCCACGGCAGCACACCCGTGGACTCCTGCCGACCATCGCCCAAGCATGAAATCAGCCGTGCTGTCGTCTTCTTGGGCACCGATGCGCCGAGGACAGCGTCGGCACGCCCGAGCGCCAACGCCATCCACGCGCGATCGTCGTAGTACTTGTTCTTGGTCAGCAGCGTGAGGTTGCGAATGCGGATACCCCGAGTGGTCTGGCGGATAGCGCGGTACTTCTCCTTAGAAGGCACGCGCTTGGCTGCGTCTACCAGGCAGTCGAGATACTGCGCCTGCCACCAGTAATGCCAGTTGATGAAGACCTTATGTCGAAGCGGCGCGGGCCAGGAAGCCATTGCCAAATTCGTGCCCGGAAGACCCCACAGCTTCGCCGCATGACGGTTGCGAATCGCCTGTTCAGCCACGTCCGCACGATAGGCCCACGTTTCGGCCTCCGGACGCGACATTTTTAGAACCACTGGCTCTCCTTAAAACGGCTGTGAAACAGCTCTAAAACAGCCTTCGAAATAAAACACCTAAGCAGACAATTACCAGGCCGCGGTGATATCTGCATGAGTACGAATCCAAGAGTGCATGGCAATACCCGCCGCTACCCCCGCATTTATCGAACGCGTCGAGCCAAATTGGGCAATCGACACCGTCAAATCCGCCGCCTGCTGTGCTTCTTCAGTCACTCCCGGCCCCTCCTGGCCGAAGAGCAAAAGACAACGCTCGGGCAACTCAACGGTTTCGATGGGTACGGAGCCCGGCACATTGTCCACGGCCACGACAGCCAAATCATGCTCGCGCGCCCAGCTAATGACCTCCGACACCGTCTCGTGGTGCAGCAAGTGCTGGTAGCGGTCAGTCACCATCGCGCCGCGACGATTCCAACGCTTGCGCCCCACGATGTGCACGGCCTCCACCAGGAAGGCATTTGCGGTGCGTACCACGGTGCCAATGTTGGAGTCATTCTCAAAATTCTCGATGGCGATATGCAACGGATGACGACGCTTATCCAGCTCCGCGACGATAGCCTCCATCGTCCAGTAGCGGTAGGCATCGACGACATTACGTCGGTCGCCCTCATCCAGAAGCTGCTCATCGTATTCTGGGCCGGTCGGCCGGGGTTCGTTCGGGTGCTCCTGCTCCCACGGCCCCACCCCGACACGAGCCTCAAACCATTCCGTCGGCCCCTTCCCGGGCTCAGGCGCGGTCAAGAGCCAACAGCCCCTCGACCAGGAACAACTGCGCCACGGTGTAGGTGTCCATCACTGCCGCATTCAGAAGCTTGCCGACGACGCCCTCCTCCGCAAACATCTTTCGAGCCATCAGTAGCGTGTCGGAGACGAGGAACAGGTTGCCACCGTGGCCGAGGCCGTAGGCGGCATCGGCAATCGGCAGGCCGGTCTGCTCATCAGTACCGACAGCACCGGCACCCTCCAGCAGCGCCGGGTCATCGGCCAGTGCGGAGGTCACAGCCAGCAGCGGACCGTAGCCAACAGCAGCGGGCAGCGCCTCGGGCTTTACAGCACCGACCAGCGGTACCGAACCAGCCCACAGTGGGAAGCGAATGGCAGCACGCAGCGCGCTAATCCGAGCTCCGGCACGCCACAGCAGCACGTGGTAGGCAACCTGGTTAACTGCGAACGGCACAGAACCGCGGTTCAGGTTCGGCTTATTCGGCATGAGAATCAAGTCGCCCAGCCAACCGCCGGCGAGGCCGATGAGCAGGGTGGTCGTCGTAAAGCGAGACGTCTCGTGGCGACGGCGCCAAACATTGGCCGCCAACAGTGGCATGAGGACAGTCTTGGAAACTCGACGTGGAGTCTCCCAGCCGAAGGCACTGGAGACAACGTTGACCGCACTGGCGGCGATATAGCCGGCACGTTCTGGGGCACGGCGGGTGTCGGAGCTTGCGCTGGCGATACCGACGAGTGCGCCGAGGCCCTCGCCCGTGCGACGCACAAACATGTCAGCGACGGTTTCCTTGGTGCCGGGAAGTTTGGTCGTGGTGAGCTTGGACAGGAGTCCTGCGCGCTTGGTGGTCATGGGGATGTTCCTCTTTCGTGGGACTGCGTTGGGGCGGTGAGCTGGGTGAGGCTCGGCGAGCAGGGTGAGGCTCGGCGAGCAGGGTGAGGCTCGGCGATAGCTCTAGCGCTCAGATTCTTAGGCCAGACCCAAGTCATCCAAACCGAGCAGATAACGGTACTCCAGGCCTTCAGCCTTGATGACCTCGCCGGCACCCGTCGCGCGGTCAACCACCGTGGCGACACCGACAACCTCAGCACCGGCCTCACGTAGGGCAGCGACGGCGGTCAGCGGAGAGTTGCCCGTCGTGGTGGTGTCCTCAACAACCAGGACCTTCTTGCCCACAATGTCCGGCCCCTCGATGCGGCGCTGCATGCCGTGCTTCTTGGCTTCCTTACGCACCACAAAGGCATCAATTGGGCGCCCTTCGGCGTGCATGACAGAGGTAGCCACCGGGTCCGCGCCAAGCGTCAGACCACCGACGTGCGCGTAGTCCCAGTCTGCAGTGAGCTCCCGTAGCAGGGAACCAATCAGACGCGAGGCCTCATGATGTAGGGTGGCGCGGCGCAGGTCAACGTAGTAGTCAGCCTCACGTCCAGACGACAGCGTGACCTTGCCATGGACAACCGCCAGCTCCTTGACCAACTCGGCCAAACGCTGCAGCTTCTCCTGATTGACATTGCTCGTGTGGATGCTCATCTGAGGTTGTCTCCTAAATAAACGACTGTGTGCTCAAGGATATGTCTGGTTCTACTCGTCCGCGGAATCAGGGGTTGCGCCCTTGTCCTCGGATACAGATTCGGTGGGGTCGTCGCTGCTGTCGAGGTCTGGGGCGGCGTCGGTAAAAATACTGGCGGGCTTCACAATTGATCGCACCACACGCCCCTGGCTCGAGCGCATCCGGCTATGTTCGGGGTCCTCACCAAGCGCAGGAATCTGCTGGCCAGAATCCCCAATGTCCTCCGACTCACCAACGTTTGCACCCATCTTTCGTGCCGTTGACCGCGAAGGCAGCGCCGTCGGATCCAGCGGTATATCCCGCGTAGGGCGCCACGACGAACCGTCAATCGCCTGCACCACCGTGGGTTGTGCATTGCTTTGCGACGGCCACTGCGAATCATCCGTGGTTGCATCCGCGGTAGCAGCGGACGAGGACGAAGGAGAATCTGCGTAAACAATTTCCTCAACGTCCAGCGGCTCTTCGCCCTTGCTATTCTGCGCGCTGTGACTCTGGGCATGCCCGTTCTGTGAGCTGTGATCCTGCGATTCGTGGTTAGCAGAACCGTTGCGACGCTGATCTGGTACCGCGTGCAAGTGCCCACGCCCGGTTCCATCCGAAATCAAGGAACCAGAGTCAACGGACTGCTCGGTGAGCTGCAAACGAGTGGGATCCCACTGATTAGTGTCCGGAGCGACGGTTTCGCCTTCCGCCGGTGGCAACCTGCGCGCAATGTCGGAGAAGTCCGACAGCGATGCCAGTGCACCGTCCCAGTCCTCTGGCACTGAATTATCAATCAGCTGAGCCAAGGACCAGGAGTTTTCGGACCACATGCGGGTAATGGCCGGGTGTACGTCGGCAAGCATGCGGGTTGCACGGTCGTCGAAGATGCGATGAATGAGCTCTGGGTCGGTAGCTGCGACTACCAGGCCGGCTTCGGTAGCTACGTGAGGCAGCGTCGTGCCGCCGCTGCGGCGCAACTCGAAAACCTCATCGCTGGATACAGAGCGGCGGATGGCGATGGTGGTGATGCCGCCGACATCGGCGAGGTGCATTTCCCGGCCAAAGGCGAAACCGGAGACCACGGCCTTGGCATCGCCGTCCGGCGTACGCTGCCAGTACGACGGCAGCTCATGGTCCACACGGTTATAGACAGAATTACGTTCCTGCGCCCAGGCCTTCCGCAAGTGACGCACACGGCGACCGCTGATACGTCGACGGATAGGGGCCACTGATTGCTGCTGAGCGCGCTGCGGTTGCGCGGGCTGGGTGGGCTCAGTGTGCGGGGTGGCCTGGGTGGCCTGGGTGCGCGCCGCACGATCGGATGATTGCGGCACTTCGTCAGTCTCGGCATTTTCGCCGGCTGCAGCCCGGAATTCTGTACCCCCAACAGTTCCAGTGCGAGCGTCAGCAGCGGTGGTGCTGTCGGCCCCTGTGGCAACGGCATCGCCCACTAAACCTGTCTCGGGCTCATCCGCGGTATCGGTATCTTCAGCAGTCACCGACTCGGCTGGCTCCGCGCCAGGCCCTGCTCCAGATTCTGTGCCAGACTCCGCGCCGCTTCGGAGAGTCACGTCCGTTCCCGCATTCAGATCAGCTGCTGCTTCCGATGTTTCGGCAGCACCCGCGTCTTCTGTTGCTTCGGGCATTTCAGCAGTGGCCGCCGGCTCGATTCCCGAGACAGATTCAGGCTCCGTCGGTGTCTTTTCTACAGCTGAAGTCCCCAGTTCTGTCGTCGAAACCTCAGTTTCAGAATCAACTGCAGCGGCGCTATCAGTCTCAGCGGCAACCTCAGAGTCAGCATCAGCTGCGATATTCGGTCTCGCCACAGAAGCTGTCTCGGAGCTTCCTTGCTCTGAAGAATCCGGCAGTTCGGGCACAACATCTTCTGCCGCCACACCGGTTACTTCGCCGGTGAAGTCCGAGGGCTCGTCGTAAAGCGATGGCGATGACGGAGACGCCACAGCAGTCTCACTTATGCTGCGACGGCGGCGGTCGACAACGAACAGCGCGACTGCGGCGATGATGAGAATCGCTGCGAGGGTGAATACTAGGGGAATCATTAATCTCCTAGCTTAAGCCAGAAGCAGTTCTATTTGGTCAGCGACAAGATGCCGTCCCCCGTCTGGCGCAATGCCAATGCCCGAGGAGAGAGCGTACGGGACTCTCTAGGACGGTAAAGGGCGAGGGGCAAAAGCCACATGGACGGCACATCAAGGGCCCTGGGGCGGTCGCCCTGGCCCGGGCCCGCTTAGAAGCGGACGATAGGCAGGCTCGGATCGCCAGCCCACTGGGACCAGCCGCCGACATACAGAGCGGCGCCCGTGATGCCCGCTTCTTCCATAGCCTGAATGAACAGCGAGGAATGAAGACCGGAACCGGAGTAGACCGCTACATTGCGACCGTCTTCGATACCGACGGAGGCAAAGCGCTCACGGAGCTGCTCAACAGGCAGGAAGGAGCCGTCGGCATTTTGCAGACTGCGAGCCGCCAGGTTCACGGCACCCGGGATGTGACCTGCCTGCAGATCAACGCGCTCACTACGACCTTCAAAACGGCTGGGCTCACGCGCATCCACCAAAATTCCACGCTCAGACCAGGTGCGCACGTCATCGAGGCTGGCAACAGGCATATTGCCTTCACTCACTGCAATCGTTCCAGGCCGCGGCAGATTTCCGGGCCCGAAGGCAGTCTCGTTTCCATCTGCTTCCCAAGCAGCTAGCCCACCGGTGAGGACACGCACATTCTCCAAACCTGCCCAGCGCAGAATCCACCAAGCACGTGACGCGAGCAGTCCATCGCCCGCGTCGTAGACGATCACCAGATGCTCCGAGCGGACTCCCCATCGACGGACGGCATCGCGCACACGCTCGATATCCGGCAACGGGTTGCGACCAGCTTCTCGGCTTGGAACACCTGCTAGGTCCAACTCGGGATCACAGAACACGGCCAGTGGGATGTGAGCCGTGGCGTAGGAGTCATATGGTTTTTTAGCACGCGACCAGCGTGCGTCAACGACGACGATGCGACCGCCGCCGGCAATCTTGTCACGAAGCTCTTGTACCGAGATGGATGTTGTCATAATTCCGGATTCTAAATCGATTGACTTGGTAGCGCGATATGTACGTTATTAAAACTAGGAGCTTGGGAAGGTGTCTGAAGATGCTGCCCACATGGCCGTTTTCATCTCAGGCACCGGCCATGGAATCGGCTGTGCCACCGCAGAAAAACTACTGCACTATGCCGCCAGCGTCGGCACCCCTTTTCTTAACCGCTTCATTAACGCAAAGCTGACTACGAAACGGAAGATCAACCTCTAAGCCAGGCCCCGCCTCCCAATCCGACTACCCACCGGGATCCTGTCCCGTCCCACCATTGCCATCCGCTGTGTCCCTCGTCCGTTTCTCTCGCGCTTTACGACGCAACCAGCGCCCCGGGCTATCGAACGTATCGGGGTCCTCATTGGATTCCGCTTTCCGGTTTCCTTCCTCGTCTTTCGGGGGCACCCAGACCACACGATCAGTAGAGGCCGGCTCACACTCCCCGCTAACCCCGTCCCCTTCGTCAGTTCCTAGAATCTCCGGCACCTCATCCGGCCGGAGCGTCCACCAAGCATTTTCATCACATCGAGCATCATCGATCTTTCGATGCGTACCCGGATCCACCAACGTGAGATTATCCAGGTCAGTGCCACCACCGGAAGCCCACGACTGCACATGGTGAACATCGCACATAGCTCCCGGAGTGCCCATGCCCGGCGCGGAGGAACCTCCTTCCTCTCCAAGAAGGGCCAGATACTGCGGCAAAGTCCCCAGCCTGCGGGATCGACCAAAGTACAAGGTCTGCCCCTCATTCCCCAAGACTTGGAGGAACGAATTTCTATCGACCATCTGTTGCACGGCCTGACTAATGGAAATTCGCACTCCCGCGTCTGAGACCGCTTTACCCGATCCAGGAAGTACAAAATCTTCCCCCTCAGGCAGGGAGACTCCAGCTAACGCTGCCACATCTGCGATATGCGCGACGGTGACCACCGATGTCGTCCCCCGCGCCGGCTGAAGCTCACCGCCCGGTTGAAAGCCCCCATTCACCGCCGCTTCCACGGCATCATGGAAACGCTGCTCCGGATTCCGCTGGTCATCGGCACCTTCTTCGAGCAACCCGCCAGGTCGCGCATAATCTGCCTGCAGCCTTTTGAGCACCGCCGCAAACGAAGGCGTAACCACACCGCTCAACCGGCTCATGCCATCCGGCCCTTGAGCACCGATTTTTAGGCTTCGTTTCCGAGCACGGTCCTCATCCGTATACGGGTCATCAACCCCCAGCATCGCCCGCAGACGGTTCGGCAATTTATTGAGATCATCAACACGGATTTTGTCCACTAAATCTGCAATGTGCTTGTCCAGCAGCCTAGACAGCTGTGCATGCTCCGTTGCCGGCAGCTCGCGAACGGCTTTGTCAATCTTCGCAACAGCATCCGCACCGACAACACCTTCCTCAACTTTCTGACGAAGGTTCGGCATTCGCACATCCTCATTCGCCGGAGCAAACGGATCAACATTCCTACTCAGACGTCCGACGACATTGATACGCTGCCTCGCTTCTGCTCGCGAGATTCGCATCTCCTGCGCTAGCCACGCGATCCTTCGGTGCTCCGCGCTGGGCATCCGCCCTTTCATTGTCTCCACATAAGTCGCATCAATTACTGCGAGTCGTTTTCGCGCTTTCTCAATCGACTTATATGCGTCGTGCGCATGATCCGGTGCAAGTACTTCGAAGTTCTCCACGATGACTGTCGACAGAGCTTCAAACTGCGCAACCGCATCTAAAACCTGCGATGTCGAAAGCGGTCCACCGCCGTTTGACGCCGATGGTGTAGACATTTCCCCACCCCCCCTTTTAAAACGCTAGCAATCCGAATCCCCAAATGGACTAACTAATTTCCCTCCCCCACATTATCGCACACCCATTCGACACACCACAACCCCCTAAGTCAACTTTTTCGAACCTTTTTCCGAAACGCTGCCTCGCTTCCAGCGCCTAAACACCCCACCATCCGCCCTGAAAACCCCACCAACTCGCGCAGTCCCTCACCACCCGCGCAGCCCCCCCCAAAAAAAACTGCACGCCGAAAGCCTAAAACCGCACCACCATCACATCGTGGTCCGGGAAGCTCGAGCGCCCCACTAGCTCAAACCCCGCCTTCACATAAGCTTTCGCCGCCCGCGGGTTGGCATCATGGACAGCCAGACTAACCCCCGGGTACCCCAGCTCACGCGCATACTCAAGAAGCCCCGCAATCATCGGCTGCGACAGCCTGCGTCCGACTACACCCGGACGCAGCGCAATCGCTACCTCAGGAATCCCATTTTCCACAAAACCGTACCCCGGATCGCCCTTCGTAAACGTACGCAGCCAGGCCGCCCCTACCGGCACTTCATAGCTCTCGCATTCTTCGCTTGACGACGAATCCCCGCGCTCCAACCATTCCGCCTTAATGGCGGCCGCACTATAGGTAGCTTCGCGAGAAACTCTCGGTTCAAACGGGTCAGTGCGGGTCATGTCGCCACTGAGCGACTCGAGGTCAGCGTCGTCAAGCGAAGTGGCGAAAAGGATAACCCCGCCCTGACTCGCGTCCCACTGGTCGACGTATTGACGCCTCGTCACTACATAGTCTTCCGGCAGTGGCTGACTTTCATCTCCGAACGTTTCCGTTAGTTCGTCCATCCAGGCAATGAAGGGGCGGTCGGAGTCTGTCGCTGGTCGCCACTGAAAGTTAGTCATATTTGCGCACTATACCGGTGCACCCCAGGCCGACCGGAATGCAACAAGCCCACGCGATCGGCCGCAAGGAACATAAGCCCGGACAACAAAAGCACAAAAAGGGGCAGTTCAGGAGAAAAATCTCCCAAACCGCCCCAACAAACGGACAGCCTGCTGAACAGGTATCGCCCTGAGGATTGGGCGCCCTAGCCCCGGGCTACGCCGTCCTCGCCATAGCCGACAACCTTCAGCGACTCGCCATCGTCAGCAACCGTAACCTCTACTCGGTCACCATCGCGAACATCGCCCGCGAGCAGTCGACGTGCCAGCTCATCGCCGATTGCCTTCTGCACCAGACGACGCAACGGACGGGCGCCGTAGGCCGGGTCGTAGCCGCGCTCCGACAGCCAATCCAGTGCCTCATCGGAGACATCCAGCACCAGACGACGTGCCTCCAGGCGTTCTGCCAGGTTGCGAACCTGAATGTCCACAATGCCGCGCAGCTGCTCGGAGGTCAGCGGATCGAAGAGCACTACATCGTCGAGACGGTTGATGAACTCCGGCTTGAAGGCCATCTTGACCGCATCCATGATCTGCTCATGCGTACCACCAGCACCGAGGTTGGAGGTCAGAATCAGAATCGTGTTTCGGAAGTCCACGGTTCGGCCCTGACCATCGGTCAGGCGACCCTCATCGAGCACCTGCAGGAGCACATCGAACACGTCCGGGTGAGCCTTCTCGACCTCGTCGAAAAGCACGACGGTGTACGGACGGCGACGAACAGCCTCGGTGAGCTGACCGCCAGCGTCGTAGCCGACGTATCCAGGAGGAGCACCAATCAGACGAGCGACAGAGTGCTTCTCGCCGTACTCGGACATATCGATGCGCACCATCGCACGCTCATCGTCGAAGAGGAACTCCGCCAGCGCCTTGGCCAGCTCCGTCTTACCAACGCCAGTTGGACCGAGGAACAGGAAGGAACCAGTCGGACGGTTCGGATCGGCAACACCCGCACGCGAACGGCGGACAGCATCGGAGACAGCCTCCACAGCGGCATTCTGACCAACGACGCGACGGCCGAGGTTGAGCTCCATTTCCAGTAGCTTCTCGGTTTCGCCCTGCATCATCTTGCCAGCCGGGATACCCGTCCAGGCGGAGACAACCTCAGCGACTTCCTGAGGCGTAACCTCCTCCTTGAGCATGGAGTTTTCCTCTGCGTCAGCGACCGATTCCTCGGCGGCCTCCAGCTTCTTCTCCAACTCAGGAATGCGCCCGTAACGCAGCTCTGCGACGCGCCCGTAGTCACCTTCGCGCTCAGCCTTTTCGGACTCAGTGCGCAGGGCATCGAGCTCTTCGCGAACGGAGCGAACATCATCAATCGAGGACTTCTCGTTCTGCCAGCGAGTCTTCAGAGCGTTGAGCTTCTCGCGCTCATCTGCAAGTTCCTCACGAAGCTTGTCCAGACGCTCCTTCGACGCGATGTCAGTTTCCTTCTCCAGGGCCATTTCCTCGATTTCGAGGCGGCGCACAATACGTTCCGCGGAGTCGATTTCCTCCGGCGAGGAGTCAATCTCCATACGCAAACGCGATGCGGCCTCATCCACCAGGTCAATGGCCTTATCCGGCAGGAAGCGGGATGTGATGTAGCGATCCGACAGCGTTGCTGCAGCCACTAGCGCGGAGTCCTGAATACGGACACCGTGGTGGACCTCGTAGCGTTCCTTCAGGCCACGCAGAATACCGATGGCGTCCTCAACGCTCGGCTCACCGACAAAGACCTGCTGGAAACGACGCTCCAGCGCAGCATCCTTCTCGATGTACTTGCGGTACTCATCCAAGGTCGTCGCACCGACCAGGCGGAGCTCACCACGAGCCAGCATCGGCTTAATCATGTTGCCCGCATCCATCGAGCCATCACCCGTGGCGCCAGCGCCAACGATGGTGTGAATCTCATCGATGAAGGTAATAATCTGACCGTCGGATTCCTTAATCTCGTCCAGAACCGCCTTCAGGCGCTCCTCGAACTCACCGCGGTACTTCGCACCGGCGACCATGGAGCCTAGATCCAGGCTCATCAGCGTCTTGCCCTTCAGAGATTCCGGCACATCACCTGCAACAATGCGTCGTGCGAGCCCCTCGACAATTGCCGTCTTACCAACGCCCGGCTCACCAATGAGCACAGGATTGTTCTTGGTACGACGACTCAAGACCTGTACCACGCGACGAATCTCTACATCGCGGCCAATAACTGGGTCAATCTTGCCCTCACGTGCCCGCGCGGTTAAATCCGTCGCATATTTTTCCAGAGCCTGATACTGCTCTTCCGGATTCTCCGTTGTTACCTTCCTCGATCCACGCACGCTAGTCAGCGCACCCTTTAATGCCTCGGCAGTAGCGCCCGCCGATTGCAGTACAGTTGCCGCCTCCGACTGGCCAGTTGCCACACCGATAAGCAGAATTTCCGTGGAAACGTACTCGTCTCCCAGCTCCCCCGCCAGCTCCTCGGCGGCGTTCAGAGCATTAACGGCGTCCCTATTAAACTGTGGGTTCGCCATATTCGCCCCGCTTGCCGACGGGTACCCCGCGACCAACTCCTTAGCGCGGGTCAAAACCCCGGAAGGATTAACGCCCGCTGCTTCAAGCAGTGGAGCCGCAATACCCTCCTTTTGCTCCAGCAGTGCTACCAGAATGTGCCCAGGCCGGATATCCGGGTTACCCGCGCTGGTCGCGGCCTTCATAGCTTCCTGGAGAACTTCTCCAGTCTTAGTTGTTGGTGTAAAACTCATAACTTGCGCCCCTTTGGCTCAACTTTGTCATTCACTACCCATAACGCATTCAACCTTGAGTCTGTTCCACTCAACTTCAAGTTTTTCAATTTCCCGACCGTGATTCACACCACACCTATAGCAAAAAGGATTGAGCTCGGCAGCGTCGTTAAGCGTAGTAGCACGCCGGAAAGCACTAGAAAACGTTGGAAAGCTCCAGAAACCACGTGCGAACACACTCCGACACACCGCCCGACGTCCTCACCAGCACACTCCCGCCGGATTCAACTTCCCCCATGTGAGTGATGGGTGGACAGCGCACTCATACTGTTTTGGTTACCCTGGTAGGTGACATTCCTTCATTCTCACGAAAGGACTCGAATGAACATCGAGCAGGCACGTCAGATGACTGAGGGCAAAGGCTTCATCGCCGCTCTCGACCAGTCCGGTGGATCTACCCCGAAGGCTCTGCGCCTGTACGGCATCAACGAGGATCAGTACTCGAACGAAGATGAAATGTTCGACCTGGTTCACGAGATGCGTACCCGCATCATCACTTCCCCGTCCTTCAACTCTGAGCAGATTATTGGCGCGATTCTCTTCGAGCAGACAATGGATCGCGACATCGAGGGAATCCCGACCGCTCAGTACCTGTGGGAAAAGAAGGGCATCGTCCCGTTCCTGAAGACCGACAAGGGCCTGGCAGACAAGGAAAACGGCGTTCAGCTTATGAAGCCGTGCCCGGGCCTGGATGAGCTGCTGGAGCGCGCTGTCGCTAAGGGCATCTTCGGCACCAAGATGCGTTCCTTCATTGCTGAGGCAAACGAAGAGGGCATCAAGGCCAACATTGCTCAGCAGTTCGAGTTCGGCAAGCAGGTTCTGTCCCACGGTCTGGTTCCGATCCTGGAGCCGGAGGTCGACATCAACGCTGCTGACAAGGCAGAGGCTGAGGACATTGTCCTGCGCGAGCTGCTCGCTGGCCTGGATGACCTGGCTGATGACCAGAAGGTCATGATCAAGGTTTCCATCCCAACCAAGGATGACCTGTACAAGCCGCTGATTGAGCACCCGAAGGTCATGCGCGTTGTCGCCCTGTCCGGTGGCTACGAGCGCGAGGACGCCAACGAGCGCCTGTCCCGCAACCACGGCATGATTGCTTCCTTCTCCCGTGCACTGTCTGAGGGCCTGTCCGCTCAGCAGTCCGACGAAGAGTTCAACGCAACTATGGCTGAGTCCGTCAAGGGCATCTACGAGGCTTCGATTTCCTAATCGTCCGCGCTGTGCATCTGCGCTTGTGCGCACCTCTAGGTAGTCGCTAGCGCAATTAAAAACTCCCGCACCAAGAAAACCTGGTGCGGGAGTTATTTAATCGCGCCCCTGATAGTCAAATACCGGCAGCGACCAGCCACGCCAAAGCGCCGCTAGTCGAATGAACAGTGCGGACAGCACCGCACAGATGATGTTGATGTTCTCGTGCAGGCCAACCATGTCGAGCACGTAGTAAAGCGTCGCCGCGACGACTGCGATGGAGGCATAGAGCTCCTTTTGAAACACCAGCGGGACGCGGTCACACATCAGGTCGCGGAGCACACCTCCAAACGCACCGGTAAGAACGGCGCCGACAATAGCGATGATGACGCCGTGCCCCATTTCCATGGCCACGCGGGCACCAATGATGGAAAACGCCGACAAACCGATTGCGTCAGCGACCAAGAACACGACCCGGAAGTGCTTCATCAGGAAGTCGGCCAACAGCACCGTGATCAGTGCTGCACCGACAATAACCAGCAAATATTGTGGGCTTGCAACCCACACCAACGGATAGTGACCGAGAATGACATCGCGCAGGGTACCGCCGCCGATAGCAGTCATGCACGCAATTGTTGAAACTCCAAAGAGATCCATGCGCATTCGACCGGCCGCTAGTGCGCCGGTGACGCCTTCGGCCGTAATTCCGATGACCCAGAGGATGTGGAGCAGCATGATAAGAAATATAAAGGACTTCGCCCGAATCGGTAGAACTATAGGCTAATATCCCGCAATCTTCGCCCCCTCGACTCGGCCCGCTTCATTGCTTCCCGGCTAGCCCTGATCGCGAATTTCCAGCACCGGAATCGAGCGACGAATCCGCTCCACCTCCGCTATATCCACATCGGCCACAAGCAACTGCGGGCCGTAGCCCGCCGAGGCAATAACTCCGCCGTCCGCATTGACCAACATGGAATGCCCCGCGCCGGTCGGCCCCTCATCCTTCCCCGCGGCCTTCGCCCCACCAGGCCGGGCCGCATCGACTGCCGCAATCACACAAGTGCTATCCAGTGCGCGTGCCGACACCAGCGTCTGCCACTGCCTTACCTTGCCCGGGCCATCATTCCACGATGCAGGCAGCGCGATGACCTCTGCGCCCAGGTTGGCCAGTTGAATGAATTGCTCCGGGAACCTGATGTCAAAGCATGTCGCAAGACCGAGGGCGACCGACGATCCGTCGGCAAGCGGGACATCACAGACCACGTGCGCGTTGCCCGGCGCGACAGTATCCGATTCGCGAAACCCAAAAGCGTCGAAGAGGTGGAGTTTGTCGTAGAACTCGACACCGGGGCCGTCCTCATCACGCCAAGCCAGAAGCAGCGAATTGAAGACGCGGTGCATCGTCTTACCGTCGCGCTCCACTTCATCTGCCGGCCGGAACATGCCGACCACCACGCTGATTCCGGCATCGTGAGCGGCCTGCGAGACCTCCGCTACGAACCTATCGCTGCTGGACTCCGCCACGACATCCAGGCGACCGGAATTGAACGCCTTCATCGTGGCTTCGGGGAAAACCACCAAATCGGCGTTGTCCTGTGCTGCCCGCGCGATAGTCACCTTCACCGCGTTCAGATTCTCTTCAACCGACGCTGACAATTCCAACTGAGCCAGTGCAATACGCATGCCTAAATGTTACCGACTACCCCGGATTGACCGCCCTGAAGTTATCCACAGCGCGGCTTCCTGCGTTGCTTCCGCTCAGAGTTATCCACAGTTCGCTGAAGATGGTCTTCCGCTGCCTTACTCCACCCAGCAGAATCAAAAACATGGCCGAACACATCACAGTCAACCCAGCTCAACTATCCGCCTTAAGTCGTTCCTACCAGCAGATTTCCACTCGTATTGATGCTCTTTCCACCATCGTCGCAGCTGCCCCAGGAAGCGCCGGGCTCACCTCTGCCCTGCCCGGTTCACGGATTGTCCCCGCGGTCTCCACTACTTGTGGGAAGTGGTCGGAATCATTGCTTGCCGCGTGCACAAACATCGACGTTATTGCGCAGGCTGCCGATGCCCTCGCTGTCAGCGCTCTCGCGCACGAGCATGACCAGTCCGCCGCCTTGGAAAAGCTGTCATGGTCACGGTAGGCGAAGCGCTGCTGTGGCGTGTGGATTCGCTGGAGACGCTTGCCCGGGCACTGCGTTCCGGGGCGCGCGCCCTCGCCGATTCCGCCGACAGTTCCCAGGCCGCACTCAACGCGCTTTCAGAGGATGACTTCGCCGGCGACAACCGCAGCGCCGCCGAGGTTTCTGTCACCCACAGCTCCACGCGTCTGCGCCGAAGCAGCGTCGCGCTCGAACGTCTCGCCGCCTGCTGCAGCGACACCGCCGCCATGCTTAACGACGTCATCCGCGAACTTACCGCCGCGGTAAACCAGGCAACCAACCTGGGGTTTCAGGTGAACCTGGTTTCTGGTGCGGTGACTCCGCCGGAGGGCATGCTGTCTGCGATTGCGCGCAGCCTCGTTCATCCCAAAATTCCTGCCGGGCCTTTCACCATGGCCGAATGGCGTGCAACCTCGCAGCTTCGGATTCAGTCGGCCTTGGCTGAACTCAACCGACTCGATGAGAAGGCGGCGGGCGCAATCTCAGCTCTTTCACCACTGGTGGCAAGCGAAGTTAGCGGCTCGGGTAGATTGCAGCCATCACAGGCTGGCAGTGGTACTGGCAACCCTGCTGACAGAGGGCTTGACGGTGGTTGGGACTTGGAAGTTGGGAGCGGATTGACTGGGGCGTATTCGAGTAGACCGCTATCGGAGATAGACGCTGCCATGTCCGCTCGCGCCCGGGCTTTGGGGCTGCCTCCTGGACAACTATTGGAGTCCTCGCCTGGACATTCTGCGATTGCGTTCGGTGACGTTGAGCGAGCATCGACTGTGATTACTCTCGTCCCCGGCACCAGCTCTAGCGCGGAGGATGCTAGCAGGCAGTTCGAGCGCGTAGCCGCGACCTTCCACGCCGCCGGTGAAGATCCGGAGGATGTGGCGGTGGTGTTGTTTTCCTATGACGCGCCGCCCGACCTCCGTGAGGCCATACGCACCGAGTATCACAATTTTGCCGCTGAGCGGCTGCAGCATTTGCAAGCTGGTTTGATTGAACGTTCCGGTGGTGTCGATAGTGGTGACACTGCGATTGCCGGTGGCATTACTAGCCACGGCACGTCTTCTACTCAGCGGCACGTTGTTGCCGGCTATAGCTATGGGGCGACGGTGGTCTCGCAGGCTTCCCTTGGTAGTGGCCTCTACGCGGATAGGGTGCTGCTCATAGCTCCGCCAGGTGTTGGCCCCGGACTGGAGCGCGCAAACGACATGAAACTACTCAAGCCGGACGGCACAGTCCGACCCGAAGATGAAAATAGCCACCGTGTGGCAGTGGCGACGTCCCCGATGGACCCCATTCGTATTCCTGCCGAACTGGGGATTCATGGGAAAAACCCAGCGGATAAGGATTTCGGCGCGTACGCACTCAACCTGAGTGAGCGTGGCCTGTCCATGCGAGACTTGGCCGAATTCATGGTCACTCCCGTGCAGGATATTCCTCAAAAGTATCGGCACATCCAGGGCAACCCACACATCGAACACTACTTTGACGACGAAGTTTTCACCCGCGAGGCCAACCGGTGGCTAACTGACAGCTGACCGGTCTCTCAGATCAGCGGTTGCGAATCCACGGCCCAAATTAACAAGCCAAAAGAAAACGGACTAACCAGGCGACGCTGGTTAGTCCGTTCACTCAGCCGTGTGGGATTACCTTTCCCCACCGCGGTTGTCTTTGTGCCGGCGTCGTGTGCGCGGCTCCCACATCACCACTGCCGTAGAGCGTGGGACGTGAACCAGTTCGCCTCGCGAACGACGAGCCTGTGCCTTTGCTTGATAGAGCTGCTCTCGCAGTTCTGCATTTTCCTGCTCAAGCGAATCCACCCGCTCAGTCAGGTCGATGATGGCCTTAATACCGGCCAGGTTGACGCCGTCTTCCTGACTCAGACGCTGAATCTCACGCAGCAGCGCCACATCGCGTTTGGTGTAGCGCCGACCTCCGCCGGAGGTTCGCTGCGGAGTTACCAACCCGAGTCGGTCATAATTGCGCAGCGTCTGCGCATGCATGCCCGCGAGATTCGCGGCTACGGATATGACATAGACCTCAGTGTTGTCGGACATTATTTCGCACCTGCCCAACCCTCACGAGGATTGAACCCGCTGGCACGTTCCGCTTCGACGTAGGAGCGCAATGCCGAAGTGGCATTGTCGTCCAAATTGGTCGGCACCTTCACACGCACGGTTACCAGCAGGTCACCCGGAGTGCCATTGCGCTTCGGGATTCCTCGACCGCGCACACGCAGTGTTCGGCCATCGGCTGTGCCAGCCGGGACACGCACGCGAATCTTGTCACCCAACGTCGGCACGGTAATGGTGCCGCCGAGTGCGAGCTCGCCGAAGCTCACGGGCACCGTGACCTCAAGGTCGTTGCCGCTGCGGGTGAAGACTTCATCCGGGCGAACATGAACGGTGACAAAGAGGTCACCGGCCGGACGTCCCCGCAGTCCCGCTTCACCTTGGCCCGCAAGACGGACCTTCTGGCCGTCCACCACACCTGCGGGGACGCGAACGGTGATGGTACGACGGCGGGTGGTCACACCGGTGCCGTTACACTGCGAGCAAGGGTTCTCGATACGAGTGCCCTGGCCACCACAGTCCGCACACGGACTGGAGAAGCCGAAGGCCCCCTTTTGCTCCTTGACATATCCCGAACCATGACAGGTGGTACACGTCACCGGTGAGGTTCCCGGCGCTGCACCCGAACCATTGCAGTTCGTGCATGGCGACGGGTTGGTGAGCTGCAGCGGGATGGTGACACCTTGGGCAGCCTCGCGGAAATCGAGCGTAATCTCTGTCTCCACATCCGCACCACGGCGGGCCTTCTGCCGCCCGGCAGCACCAGCGCCACCATTGCGGTTTACGAAGCCGCCCAGGAAATCACCTAGGCCACCTGCACCACCAGCATTGCCACCGAATCCGGCACCTCCGCCGAAGAGATCCGACACGTCGAAGTCGAATCCACGTGCACCGGCAGCACCGGCTCCGCCGGCACCTGCGGCACCGGGGAATCGGAAACCACCTGCGAGAGCTGCACGCAGCTCATCGTATTCGCGGCGCTTGTCCTCGTCACCGACCACCGAGTATGCCTCGGAGATTCGCTTGAACTTATCTTCAGCGGCCTTGTTACCCGGGTTCTTGTCCGGGTGGTTCTCCCGGGCTAACTTGCGGTAGGCCTTTTTAATCTCGTCGAGTGACGCAGACTTAGAGACGCCCAAGTCAGCGTAATAGTCCTTATCTGCCCATTCCCGTTGAGTCATGGTGCATCTCCTCCTTTCAGAAAAACTAATTCAAAGAAATCTGCGTCACTTGTGTCTCCGCTACTGCGGATCGCCGATGATTACCATCGCCGTACGAATGACACGGTCATTAATTCGGTAGCCCTTGCGCAGCACATTGGCTAGAACCTTGTCATCCCCTTCAGAGAGATCCTGGACAGCCTCGTGGATGTCCGGGTTGAACTCCTCTCCTGCGGCACCAAATTCCTCAACACCCTGTGCGGTCAGCACGCCACGGAATTTATCCGCGAAAGCCTTCAGCGGCGTGCCGTCTGCCAAGTCGCCGTGCTCTTCAGCCCGGTCGAGGTCATCAGCCAAAACCAGCAGTTCTCCAGCCAGCTTTGCCTTCGCCTGTACGCGCTCGGCTTCACGGTCTCGGTCAACTCGACGACGGTAGTTTGCGAACTCCGCCGACAGGCGCTGCAGGTCCTCCGTGCGCTCATCCAACTCACGCTGGATGGCTGCAACTGGGTCTGCAGCTTCCTCCGCGGCGGTGTCGCCGGCGGCACCTTCGGTCGCCGGCTCCACGTCGTCGTCAAGCTTGGCCTGCTCGAAGACCTCGTTGACCTGATCGGCCAGGTTGGCCGGCTCCTCCGGGGTGGGCTGGTTTCCCTGATCCTGGTCAGTCATTCTTACTTGTCCTTCTCGTCCTCGTCGACGACCTCAGCGTCAACGACGTTGTCGTCAGCGTCAGCGGCCTCAGCACCCTCGGCTGCGGTTGCACCCTCAGCTGCCTGAGCCTCGTAGATAGCCTTACCCATCTCCTGGCTCTCGGTGGACAGCTTCTCGACGGCGGACTTGATGGCCTCGATGTCGGAGCCCTTCAGAGCCTCGTCGACTTCCTTGGCGGCCTCTTCAACGCGGTCGCGGATGTCCTGGGAAACCTTGTCCTCGTTCTCCGATGCGAACTTGCGGGTCTGGTAAGCCATGGACTCAGCCGAGTTGCGGACTTCCTGCTCCTCGCGGCGCTTCTTGTCCTCGTCAGCGTGCTTCTCAGCGTCCTTGATCATCTGGTCGATCTCCTCCTTGGAGAGGCCGGAGCCGTCCTGGATGGTGATCGTGTTTTCCTTACCAGTGCCCTTGTCCTTAGCGGTGACGTGGACAATGCCGTTGGCGTCGATGTCGAAGGTGACCTCAATCTGCGGGACACCACGCGGTGCCGGAGCGATACCGCCCAGCTCGAAAGAGCCCAGCAGCTTGTTAGCTGCAGCCATCTCACGCTCGCCCTGGAAGACCTGAATCTGAACGCTCGGCTGGTTGTCTTCAGCAGTGGTGAAGGTCTCCGAACGCTTGGTCGGGATAGTGGTGTTGCGTTCGATCAGCTTGGTCATGACACCGCCCTTGGTCTCAATACCCAGCGACAGCGGGGTGACGTCGAGCAGCAGCACGTCCTTGACCTCACCGCGCAGAACGCCAGCCTGCAGAGCAGCACCAACTGCGACAACCTCGTCCGGGTTAACGCCCTTGTTCGGCTCACGACCACCGGTCAGTTCCTTGACCAGCTCGGAGACTGCCGGCATACGGGTGGAACCACCGACCAGCACGACGTGGTCAATGTCGGAAACCGAAACATCAGCGTCAGCAATGACCTGCTGGAACGGCTTACGAGTGCGGTCAAGCAAATCAGAGGTGATGCGCTGGAACTCAGTACGGGACAGGGTCTCGTCCAGGAACAGCGGGTTCTTGTCAGCATCAACGGTGATGTACGGCAGGTTGATAGATGCCTGCTGCGAGGAGGACAGCTCAATCTTGGCCTTCTCAGCAGCCTCACGCAGACGCTGCAGAGCCATCTTGTCCTTGGTCAGGTCAATGCCGTTGCTGGACTGGAACTTCTCAACCAACCAGTCAACGATGCGCTGATCCCAGTCATCGCCACCGAGCTTGTTGTCACCAGCAGTTGCGCGAACCTCAACAACACCGTCGCCGATCTCCAGCAGGGAGACGTCGAAGGTACCGCCACCGAGGTCGAAGACCAGAATGGTCTGCTCCTTGTCGGACTTCTCCAGACCGTAAGCAAGTGCAGCAGCAGTCGGCTCATTGACAATGCGCAGGACGTTCAGGCCAGCAATCTGACCCGCTTCCTTGGTTGCCTGACGCTCAGCGTCGTTGAAGTAAGCCGGAACGGTAATAACCGCATCAGTGACGTCGTCACCCAGGTAAGACTCAGCGTCGCGCTTCAGCTTCATCAGCGTACGAGCGGAAATCTCCTGCGGAGTGTACTTCTTGTCATCAATCTCGATGCTCCAGTCAGTACCCATGTGGCGCTTGACCGAACGAATAGTGCGATCAACGTTAGTGACAGCCTGGTTCTTAGCGGACTGGCCAACCAGGACCTCACCATTCTTTGCAAATGCAACCACCGACGGAGTGGTGCGCGAACCCTCAGCGTTCGCAATCACCTGAGCCTCGCCGCCCTCGAGGACGGAGACACAGGAGTTCGTCGTACCCAAGTCAATACCAACAGCGCGTCCCATGATGAACACCTTTCTAGAAGAGTAAAAGAATTGCCCTTAAGTCTTACGCGCTCAAGTCTGCATTGCCGTAGAAAATCTGTCAAGCAAACTTGAGTGTGTCCGACTCAATGTTTGTCATGCTATGCAACGGACTATGGGACAAAGTTATTCCAACCCGACTCAACTTTTCTAAAAAAACCGTCATCACCGCAGGTCACCGCGATAAAAGATTTTTACAAGACTATGCTCTAAAGCCACTCACGGTAGCCGACAGCGCAATTTTCTATACAGAATCCTGCCTCTGGACTCCAGGGGGACAAAGAATTTCCTAGCACTAGCCCTGGGAACTTTCCTGCACAGCGAACCGACTAATCCCCTGACGTGTTTTGCAGCCACCGGCTCATCAACAGGCCATGCCCTTGTTACCCCATGGCCTGACACCGAATCAGCTCTGGCGGCTCCACTAATACATGTCTAAATTCTCCCCATTTACGGGGCGATTGAGCCAAGAATTCATCCCACTTATTTAGGAGTTTTTCGTGCCTCAGAATGCACAGCGACACCATTTCCCCTTTTTCCGTGGGCTCGCAGTAGCGTCGGCAAGCGCCGCACTAACCCTCGCCTTCCCTGCCATTGCATCCGCACATGTGCATGCAACCCCGTCGTCTGCCCCGATTGGCGGCTACGCGGATCTGGCTTTCGGGGTCGGCCATGGCTGCGACGGTTCGCCGACGACGAAGGTCGAGTTCACCATCCCGGAGGAGTTCGAAAAGGTTACGCCGAACGTGAACGCGAACTGGGATGTCACCAAGGAGTCGACCGGCTCTGGCAAGAATGAAAAGGTGCAGAAGGTCATCTACACCGCAAAGACTCCACTGCCGTCGGACCTGAAGGATTCTCTGACGCTCAGCGTGAAGGTGGCTGATGACGCAAAGCCGTCGACAGTTGAGGTGCCGACGCTGCAAACCTGTGAAAAGGGTTCGATGAACTGGGCTGAAAAGGACCACGATAGTGACTACCCGGTTCCAACTGTGGAGCTGATTGAGAAGTCGGAAGACAATGAACATAGCCACGGCCACGACCACAGCCACAACCATGGCACCAGCGAGACAAACCACGGCGATAGCCGCTCAGACGACGTGGAGCATTCCGCAGCTGCTACCAGCGAGGATTCGAGCAGCACGCTTGGCGGCTGGGGCCTGGGGCTCGGCCTCGTGGGCGCGCTGACCGGTATTGCCGCATTGGTAGTTTCACTGCGTAAGCGAGGTTAAGACCACAGGCGGATTGCCACTCGGGAATCCGCCTTCACCGCGGCACTGCCGCCCATGCCTTCACAGAGCTCACCCCATGCGAGCACATAGAGCCGGCCGATCTTGACAATGCACGCCGGAGGATAATCCGTGCTGTCGGCTCGTCGTTTCGGTCGACGCAGTGAACGGACAATGCAAAGCTCTCAAACAATGACGGCTGAATCACGCATCTAGGCTCGGATTGAGTTAGGCGAAGCTTTATGGCGTATTCGAAAACCGTTCGAAGGCAGTGGGAGGATTACACTGGCAAAACAGCAAAAACTCGAGCTGGGAACCCCGTCCCATCCTTTGGCTTCGGCCAGGAGGCAACCACGAGAGCCCCCGTTTCCGGCACCTGGTCGAGCCCAGCCAGAAGTTCAATCTGCCATCGGTCACGCCCTAATAGATAGAGTTCCGTCGGCAAGCTGCCACCATGAGCCACGATGCCGGGGTCCGTATCAGTGGTCTCGTGCCCAATCGCCACAACGCCACGGTTGTCTATCAACCATTCGACAACCTCAACGTTCCATCCTGGGTAGTGAGTCACGCCCTCTTCATCCGCATTGGCCATTGCCTCAGCGTCAGGCCACCGCTTTGACCAGTCACTGCGAAATGCGACAAATGCACCGCCCGGAATCAAACCATTGCGTTCCTCCCACGCCTCGACATCAGCAATCGAAGGGGAGAAATCATTATCCCGAGCGACTTCAGCAGTGAAATCTAGGACGACCAAAGGCAGGATCATCTGCTCGACGCCAATATTGTCAAGAGTTCTCGTCTCTTGGACGAAATGCACAGGCGGATCCACATGCGTACCCCACTGGCCAACAAACTGATACTGGTCGATTTCAAATCCATGCTCAGCAACGGTGAAAAGCCGTGTTCGCTGTTCGTCGGGAAGCGCAGGGAATTTCGGCTGACCGGCGTGAAACGCGTGAGTCAAGTCAACATAGGTGTGGTTTTCCCGAAGCTTGCGAGCAATGTCCCATAGTTCGTGCGTGTTTGCGGTGTTCTTGTTCGACATAAAGCGAAGTATATAGACAAAGCTGTCTAGTTAGCCAATATGGCCACCGGCACATCGAGCACTAAAAGACACCAACTCGCCCCACCCTGCACCTATCAGCTCAAACAGCCTGACGACACCCGCTACCGCAGGTACCCTCGCATACAGGAAAGACTTTTCAAGCCGCAGCCACGTTCTTCAGATTTTGGAATTGCGGGCTACATACACAACTTTCACCAAACTCAAGCCATCCCAAAGGAGTATCTAATGACCACCTACGAAAACATCCTTACCGAAACCCGAGGTCGCGTCGGCATTATCACCCTAAACCGCCCGAAGGCACTGAATGCCCTGAACCACAAGACCATGGAAGAGGTCGGCGCCGCAGCTACCTCCTTCGACCGCGACTCCGGCATCGGCGCGATTATCATTACCGGCTCCGAAAAGGCCTTCGCCGCAGGTGCGGATATCAAGGAGATGGCGGAGAAGTCCGGCACCGAGATGTACGTCTCCGACTGGTTCGCACGTTGGGACGTTCTAACTTCCGTCCGCACTCCAGTTATCGCCGCCGTCAATGGCTATGCCCTGGGCGGTGGCTGCGAGGTCGCTATGATGGCGGACTTCATCATCGCTGGCGCTAAGGCCAAGTTCGGTCAGCCTGAAGTCAACCTCGGTATCTCTCCGGGCATGGGCGGCTCGCAGCGTCTCACCCGCGCAATCGGCAAGGCTAAGGCAATGGAGATGTGCCTCACCGGCCGCATGATGGGTGCCGAGGAAGCTGAGTGCGCAGGTCTGGTCGCCCGCGTCGTCGAGCCGGACGCGCTTCTCGACGAGGCCCTGAAAGTCGCCGACACCATTGCGTCGAAGTCTCTGGTTGCCACTACCCTGATTAAGGAACAGATCAACCAGGCCTACGAAATGACGCTGTCGCAGGGACTGCTCTTTGAGCGTCGCACCTTCCACTCCCTGTTCTCCTCCAATGACCAGAAGGAAGGCATGGCCGCTTTCACTGAAAAGCGCGAGGCAAACTTCACCAATTCCTAGAAACTGCTAGTTCACAGTCGACGGGACTGCCAGCCACAGAGCCGAGTTGTCGGCGGCAGCATAGGTGTCTCGTGCACGCGGTGTGTGCGTTGGAGAAGTCACAATGACAGCAGCACGAACGCCACGGGCTCCCGATCCTGCAAGGTATGCAGTGCCTGCCGCGTTTTCAACGGTGGAGTCTGAGTTTGTTTCCATCGTGATTCGTCGCTTCCACACTCCCATAGATGCAAGCGCATCACGCATGTACTCAGCCTCAGTCTGGCAGCCCGGCCGAGTACGACCACCCGTGACGACGACCGGGTTAAGCGGATGACGCAGCGCCAGCGAACGTGCAGTTTCCAATCGGGACGTCAACACAGCAGGAGCACTGCAGTCGGGATTGAGACGGGCCCCGAGCACAATAATCGGCACCTGAGGATCAAGTAACGCAGTCTCCGCAGCTGCACGTCCGACCGGGGAAACCACCACTGGAGTCGCAAGCGAGCTATTGAACGCCTTGACTGCGACTGCACTGACCGGATTGGCGTTTGCCACTGCGCCCGAGCCAAAGACCGCACTCGCAGTAAGAATAAGGCCAGCTCCAGCCATAGCGATTGCACGGAAAGATCGCGCCATTAAAGTCCCTCTCAAGAAAAGTGGCACGGAAAAATCCATACCCCACATGCCATTTAGAATCAGGCGGATAAATCCGCAGTATCACGCCGCTAATACTAGGCGCTACACAAAATGGCGCCTACATAAGAATTACGCGGGGGTGGCCAGGCACTCTCTTCGCCACCAAAATAGCACGCCGCCTACCAGGTAAATTGCGGACGTAGAGGCTTTTAAATCCACTTGGGATTCATAAAAGTGAGTTACATTTAATGACTTTTTCGTTAACTGCCAGCAAATCCCGGGATCCAATAGCAAATTATCCACCAAAACACAGGTACAGAAGTCACTATTGTTATTTAAGTTAAGGATGTAACGCATGTGAATAGATGTCCGCTTCAGTCAATCTTCAAAAATCAACACGCCACCGAACATCTTCTCCACCTCGCAACACAGCCCCACCCCTGCACTCCAGCACTACCCCCACAATGCGTCCGCAAAACATCGAATCGACAACACTCGACAACTACATACACGCAACTCCGCCGCCACTTCCGCCTACAAATGCGTGACGACGAAAGTGCCGCGCGCCGTCGTCAAGCGAAGGCGTCAACCCCCTCGAACCCCTCTCGAATAAAACAACGATTTTTTTGCGTAATTCGTCAAATAACCGCTGGTTACACCGTGTATCGATGAATTCAGCACTATTTTGCACATTAGTTAGGTAAGCGTCCGCGGCTCGTGATAGAACTCACAAGAGAACTATTTTCACTCAGCCATCACCCTGGCTGAGCCAGCCTAGAAGGAACATTATGAGCGTGCTCAACCTCGCCGCGGCGACGGCTGACACGGCGATTCCGGAATCTACCGGATTCACCGTCGCAGTCGGCGTTATTGGCGTCCTGTTGTCCCTGCCCTGCTGGTTCATCTTTATTAAGGGATTCACCCATATGGTGAAGACCATCATGGTGGGCCAAAAGACGTACGGTCACACCGGTGAATGGGGAACCCGTATTTGGACCATGATCCGAGAGATCGTCGGTCACACCAAGATGGCCAAGAAGCCCGGCGTTGCTGTGGCTCACTGGTTCGTCATGGTGGGCTTCCTCCTCGGTTCCCTAGTGTGGTTCGAGGCGTACATTCAGACCTTCTGGCCAGCCGGTGGTTGGCCAATCCTCAGGAATCTGACCGCCTGGCACTTCATCGACGAACTGCTCGGCCTGGGCACCACCCTGGGCATCCTGGCACTGATTCTCGTCCGCCAGACCAACCTGGGCAAGGAGCGTCTGAGCCGCTTCTACGGATCCAACGCCAAGGCTGCCTACTTCGTTGAGGCCGTCGTCCTCATCGAGGGCCTGGGCATGATGTTCGTCAAGGCTGCCAAGCTGGCTACCTACGGCGACCACGGTCACACTGGCGCCGAGGTCTGGACCTGGGCGAACTTCGTCACCGGTGGTATCGCACAGATTCTGCCGGCCTCCGAAGTCATGGTGTCCATCTTCGCGCTGATTAAGCTGCTGTCCGGTATGGTCTGGCTCTTCGTTGTTGGCCGCAACCTAACTTGGGGTGTCGCATGGCACCGCTTCCTGGCGTTCGCCAACATCCTGCTCAAGCGCAACGCTGACGGCTACAACGCCCTCGCTGGGGCTAAGCCGATGACCTCTAACGGCGAAATCCTGAACCTGGAAGAGGCTGACCCGGAGGTTGACTCCATGGGCACCGGCGTAGTCACCGACCACTCCTGGAAGGCTCTGCTGGACTTCACCTCCTGCACCGAGTGTGGTCGCTGCCAGGAGCAGTGCCCGGCATGGAACACTTCCAAGCCGCTGTCCCCGAAGCTGCTGGTTAACCAGCTGCGTGACCACGCTTACGCTTCTGCCCCGTACCTGTTGGCTGGCGAGACCATCGAAACCGCTCGCGAGGGCGAAGGTGCTGGCGCAGCACTCCTGACCAAGCCGCTGGTTGGCGACGGCGACGAGGGCATCATCGACCAGGACGTTCTGTGGTCCTGCACCAACTGTGGTGCCTGTGTTGAGCAGTGCCCGGTTGACATTGAGCACATCGACCACATCGTTGATATGCGTCGCTACCAGGTCCTGGTGGAGTCGGACTTCCCGACCGAGCTGGCTGGCCTGTTCAAGAACCTTGAGACCAAGGGCAACCCGTGGGGCCAGAACGCTTCCACTCGCGCCGACTGGATCAATGAGGTCCGCAAGGAAGGCGTCGTTGTCCCGATTTGGGGCGAGGATGTCGAGAGCTTCGACGATACCGAGTACCTGTTCTGGGTCGGTTGTGCCGGTGCTTACGACGACAATGCGAAGAAGACCACCAAGGCTGTTGCAGAGATGCTTTACACCGCAGGTGTGAAGTACGCTGTGCTCTCCCAGGCCGAGGGTTGTACTGGCGACTCCGCTCGCCGTGCTGGTAACGAATTCCTCTTCCAGATGTTGGCTGAGCAGAACATCGAGCAGCTCGACGAGGTCTTCGACGGTGTGCCGCCGAAGCAGCGCAAGATTGTCGTCACCTGTGCGCACTGCTTCAACACCTTCAAGAACGAGTACCCGGAGCTGGGTGGACAGTACGAAGTTGTCCACCACACCCAGCTGCTGAACAAGCTGGTTCGTGCTAACCGCCTGCAGCCGGTTGCTTCGGGTCAGGGCCGCCAGGTCACCTACCACGACCCATGCTTCCTGGGCCGCCACAACAAGGTATTCGAAGCTCCGCGTGAGCTGATTGGCGCGTCCGGCGCCAACCTCGTCGAAATGCCACGTAATAAGAACACCGGCTTCTGCTGTGGTGCTGGTGGCGCTCGCATGTGGATGGAAGAGACCATCGGTCAGCGCATCAACGTAAACCGCACCGAAGAGGCTGTCGGAACCGGCGCTGAGGCAATTGCCATCGGCTGCCCGTTCTGTAAGACGATGATGAACGATGGCGTCAACAACGTCATCGAGGACGACGAGAAGAAGCCGGAGGTCCTGGACATCGCCCAGATGCTCCGCGACTCCGTGAAGGTCGACGGCGAGCTGCCGCAGGCACGCGAACCGGAGTGGATTGAGCAGCCGGAGCGTGGCTGGGTCGATCCAAAGAAGGCTGAAGAGGAAGAGCGTCAGCGCCTCGAGGAAGAGGAAGCTAAGCGCAAGAAGGCTGAGGCTGCCGAGAAGAAGAAGGCAGAGAAGGCTTCCGCTGCCGGCGCTGGTGCCGCAGCTGCTGGTGCTGCTGCAGGCGCTGCTGCCAAGGGTGGTGCTCCGAAGCCGGGTGGTGCTCCGAAGCCGGGTGGTGCCAAGGGCGGCGCACCGACCCCAGGTGGTGCCAAGAAGGGTGCTCCTGCTCCGGGTGGCGCTCCGAAGCCAGGCGGTGCCAAGGCCGGCGCACCGGTTCCAGGTGGTGCAAAGGGCGGCGCCCCGACCCCAGGCGGTGCCAAGAAGGGTGCTCCAGCTCCGGGCGGCGCTCCGAAGCCAGGCGGTGCCAAGGGCGGTGCCCCGGTTCCAGGCGGCGCCAAGAAGGGCGCTCCAGTTCCGGGCGGCGCCAAGGCCGCTAAACCGGCCGCGCAGGCAGAGCCAGCAGCTGCAGAAACCGAAGCTCCGACTGAGGCTCCGAAGGCAACCAAGGGCGCTCCAATCCCGGGTGGCGCACGCAAGGCCAAGCCAGTCGCTAGCACCCCTGCCCCGGCAGCAGAGGAAACCGAAGCTCAGGAGGCTCCTGCTCAGCCAGAGGCAGAGCAGGCTCCGGCGCAACCAGAGGTTACCGAACAGCAGTCGGCGGAAGATGCCACCTCCACCGAGCAGGCC
>NZ_JVPT01000016.1:0-376 GCF_001055915.1 Corynebacterium sp. 212_CJEI
TTCAGTGTTATCCGGATAGCGGGGATAAACGACGCAGACAACAACTTTCATAGACAATTTTTTTGCATTCTACGGGAGGCCTACAGCTGGTCTGGTGGCCAGGGCTTTCCGTCAGGGAAGTATCTGTCATATTTCCAGCCCAGACGGAAGGGGAGGACGTACTTCTGGGGACTGTTGTTCGCTTCCCACATTGACTTTGGTTTGGTTGCCCGCTCGGCTTCTTCCCGGTCGGTGTACACCCCGTAACAGATAGGGTCCCAGAAGTTGCTATCGGTGATTTCGAGAGTGGGGGTGCCGGTGAATACTCCATAGAGGAGTTGGTCGCGGCTTTCGACCTCGACCTCGAAATCTTCCCAGGTACCAATCATGTCGCCAG
>NZ_JVPT01000017.1:0-13792 GCF_001055915.1 Corynebacterium sp. 212_CJEI
GGTGGCACATTTAGCTTGACCGCATTGCCCTTGGAGTCCGTGATTGAATCAATCGGAGAGGGCTCGCACCAGCGGCCATTGCTGGCCAGGGTGGCAGCGACATTGGATAGCTCAAGGTTATTCACCGACGTCGGACCCAGCACGAACGAGCCGAGTTTATGCTCCGAGACATAGTCCGCCACCGAGGACTCACCATCAAAACTGCCCGGCTCCGTGTATGAGCGCATGCCCAGGCGTACCGCCATGTCCATCACGCCATCGACGCCGACCAGCTCCGAAATCTGAATAAAAGGAGTATTCGGCGACCGTGCGAGCGTCTCACGCAGCGACATCGACGGCGGGAAACTACCCACGTTCTCCACGCAGTACAGGCCCGGCGGGCAGCCCTCTGCGCCACCGGTGCCCAGCCCGGAGGCCTCATAACGACGCGGCACCGGGAAGTTGGTATCAATACCCAGCCCCTTTTCCACCGCCGACGTCGCCGCGAAAATCTTAAAAATCGAGCCCGCGCCATTGCCCACCGGCGTAAATGGCTGAGGCTGCACGGTCTGCATTTGTTCCGCATCGAGGCCGTATACGCGTGACGACGCCATCGCGAGCAACTTCCTGGAGTCATCCCCAGGCTCAAGCAAACTCATAACCTCGGCTGCGCCATCCGCAGTCGGTGACGCCTGCTGACGCAGAGACTCCTGCACGCTGTCCTGCACACGCGGGTCCAGTGTGGTCTTCACATGGAAGCCACCGCGCTTGAGCTTCTCGGTCTCAATACCGTGGTTCTCCAAGTAGGAGACCACATAATCACAGAAGAAACCGCGATCGCCCGCCGCGATGCAACCCTGCGGCAGGCGCTGGGGCTCCGGGAGGATGCCGAGATCAGCTGCCTTGGCGTCCTGAGCCTCCTGCGGGCCAATTGCCCCCGTGGATTCCATGGCCGCAAGCACGTCGTTACGCCGTGCATGCGCACCTTCCGGATTTGTATACGGATCGAGCCCGGAGGACTGCTGAACCATGCCCGCGAGCAGAGCGGCCTGCGGGACATTCAGATCGGACGCGGGAATGCCGAAGTATGTCTGAGCTGCAGCTTCCACGCCGAAAGCGCCATTGCCGAAGGGGACCAAGTTCAGGTACTTAGTCAGAATCTCGTCTTTCGTCAGCTCATCTTCCAGATCCAACGCGATGCGAATCTCGCGGATCTTGCGACCATAATCCGTGGCAGTAGCAGCGCGGCGCTCCGACTCCGACTCTGCGTCCACCAGCAGCGTGTGGTTCTTAATCAACTGCTGCTCAATTGTGGAGGCGCCTTCCTGCACCGACTGGGACATGAAGTTCTTTACCGCCGCACGAGCAGTGCCCTTCCAGTCCACACCAGAGTGCTCATAAAAGCGCCTATCTTCCACGCTGACCAGCGCGTCCTTCATAGCGGGCGAGATGCGTTCCGACGGCACATTAAACCGCCGCTGATCATAGAGCCACGCAATTGGCTGATCATTCCGATCCGTAATAGTGGTGACCCCTGGTGCGTCCTTAGAAATCACCGACCGCGACGCCGACGCGAATTCATCAGCCGTGCGCGCGACGAGGTAGGCCGAGCCGCCCACAAGAGGAAAGAGGGCGCTGGCCACAATCAACGCAGCCAACACAGTGGCAACGGAGAGCTTGAACAGCGTCGAACCTTTATTCACAGCAATCACACTACAAGGTAGGGCGGATTGAGCCGAAGTGAGTTTTCGAAAATCCGCCTAGCGACATGCCCGGCGAGCCCAGAAAAACGCCTGGCGAGCGGAGGAGGATCGCTACGAGCGCCCTTACAATACCGGGCAAGTCATCGTGGGGTGGTTTCTGGAAAAAGGTTTTCATAGTGACGCAAATCACCCCCGTGCTTTTGTTGGAAAAAGTTGCCCCACCTGCATTGTTGTATTTAGGGCTGCGCCACGTCCACCCTCCCAGTGTGACCCAATCGACATTATTTGGGTGGTGTGAATAGACTTACAACAAAATTTCAGCACTATTTAGTTGAAACTATTTCGAAATAACGAAAATCGCAGGCACGAGGAGGCTACAATGACCGCCACGATTCCCGATCGCAACCGCACTGCTACTACGCCAGACTACGAGCTCGGTGTAGAGAGCTTCCGCGATCGTCAGGAGTGGGTCCCGCGCGCTAAGTGCCGCGATATTGACCCGGATAAGTTGTTCGTTCGCGGTGCCGCACAGCGCGAAGCTGCAGTTATCTGCCGCCACTGCCCAGTGGTTCTGCAGTGCCGTGCCGACGCTCTGGATAACCGCGTCGAGTTCGGCGTCTGGGGTGGCCTGACCGAGCGTCAGCGCCGCGCAATGCTGCGCGAACACCCGGAAATTACTTCGTGGGCCGACTTCTACGCTGAGCAGTACGCAGCTCAGCGCAAGGCAAAGCTGGCTAAGTAAAAACCGAACTTAGACCGAAGTAAAACTGAACCCCCAGCGCGCGAGGCTGGGGGACAGATAAAGTAGCTTCCATGACTACTAAATGGGAATACTTCACCGCACCGCTGCTCATTCACAACACCAAGGCCATCCTGGACAACTTTGGTGAGGACGGCTGGGAACTCGTCACCGTTCTCCCGGGCCCGACCGGCGAAAACCACGTCGGTTACTTCAAGCGCCCGAAGGCTGACTAATTACCTCGGTGTCTAGCACCTAACTAACAACGGCGGTTGTGCTTTCGATTGGCAGCTGACTAACAGTTGGCTGCCATCTTTCTTTGGCCGGCTTTATTCGCCCGGCCCCCAGTCGCCGTGGAAAGGCTTAACTCAAATGAGCAACTCTGAATCTCGCACTCCGTCCCAGGCCCTCGAGGACCTGGGGCTTACTCTGCCTGCCGTTGCCGCGCCAGTTGCGGCCTACGTACCCGCAACGCGCACGGGCAACCTTGTTTTCACCTCCGGTCAGCTCCCATTCGTTAACGGCGAGCTCACCCACGTCGGCCACGTCGGCGCAGAAGTCACTGCTGAGGAGGCCAAGGAGGCCGCCCGCACCTGCGCTCTTAACGCTTTGGCCGCAGTCGATGCTGAGGTTGGCCTCGACAATGTCACCCGCATCGTGAAGGTCGTCGGCTTCGTCAACTCCGCCGCCGGATTCACTGGTCAACCGGGCGTTATCAATGGAGCCTCGGAACTCTTCGGCGAGGTCTTCGGTGAACGCGGCCAGCACGCTCGCTCGGCAGTGGGTGTGAATCAGCTTCCGCTGGACGCTCCCGTCGAAGTCGAAATCATCGTTGAAGTAGCCCAGTAGCTGCTGTATTTGGTGCCGTGACCAGTGGGGATGTTGCGTTCTCCGGGACGTCGTAAAGCGTGCTTACACCCAAATGAGCCGAATTGGAGGGCGTAGCCCGCTCCCCGGATTGCACAACCACGTAGGATAGAGGACATGGAGCATCCTGCGTATAGCCAACTGCGTCAGATTTCTCAGTCCGTGGGCGTCGTTCTGTGCCCGAACCCCAGCTACTCTTCGCTGGAGGGTACGAACTCCTACGTTATTAAGGCTGAGGGGGATAGCCGCAGCATTGTCATCGATCCGGGTCCGGAGGACGAGGGACACCTGAACGTCCTCCAGCGCTATGCCGGCGACGTTGCGTTGATTCTGCTGACGCACCGTCATGGCGACCATGCTGATGGCGCCGCACGTTTCCGTCAGCTCACCGGCGCGCCGATTCGTGAGCTGGAGTCTCAGTACTGCGCGGGAGGTCAGGATCCGCTTGTCGACGGCGAACGTATCGTCCTCGACGGAGTGACTCCGCAGATTGAGGTCGTGGCAACCCCTGGTCACACCGCTGATTCCGTCTGCTTCTTCATCCACACTGGTGATGGTGAGGACGATGTTGAAGGCATCGTTACCGGTGACACGATCGCTGGCCGCCACACCACTATGATTTCGGAGACCGACGGCGACCTGGGTAAGTACATGGAAACCCTGAAAATGCTGGATTCGCGCGGCAAGGGTGTTCGTCTGCTGCCTGGTCATGGTGCTGACCTGCCGGACATCACTGTAATGACGCAGAAGTACATTGAGCGTCGTAAGCTGCGCCTGCAGCAGGTGAAGGATGCCGTTGCCAAGCTGGGCGACGAAGCTACGGTCGACCAGATTGTGGATGAGATTTACACCGATGTCGATCCGGTGCTGCGTCATGCTGCTGAGCAGTCGACTCGTGTGACCCTGCGCTACCTGCGCGATCACGGGGAGTAATTGCTGGGCTTTGGCTGGGCTTTGGCTTCGGCTGGTTGCTGGGCTGGTCTGGGCTGGGCGAAATTGAGGCTTGGCTGAAGCCGAGCTTGAGTGAAGCTGAGCTCGACTCACCGCATGAAAAGAGCGTGTGACCTGCAGTTTTGCGGGTTGCGCGCTTTTTGTTTGGGGTAGTGCTGGTTGGGGTGGGCTAGTGCCGGTTGGGTGGGTTGGCCTCGTCGGGGCCAGCTCAATCACTTATCGATGAGGTATCCACTTGTCGATGAGCTATAGCGCGCGCATAAGTGAACAGCGCATCGATAAGTGATTGATGCAAGGAGAAATCGGTGAATGGTGCATCGATAGGTGCCGGGAAAGCATCGATAAGTGGCAGAAAAGCATCGATAAGTGCGCCAAACTTGGCCGGCATGCCAGGTCAGCATGCCAGGCCAGCGGGGGAAGACAACAAAAATCCCGCGAGCCTCATGCGTTTCATGTGCTCCTACGGGAACCGGGGATCCAAAAGCAGAGGCTGCGGGATGTGAGTCGTTTGGGCAGCGCCACAAGCGCAACAAGCTAACGTGCGCCACAAGCTAACGTGCGCAACAAGCTAACGTGCGCGGCGGGCCAAACGCTCCGTATCGGAGATGAGCACGGACTTGCCCTCAAGGCGAATCCAGCCGCGGTGGGCGAACTCTGCCAGAGCCTTGTTAACGGTCTCTCGGGAGGCGCCGACGAGCTGTGCGATTTCCTCCTGAGTCAGGTCGTGGTTCACGCGGAGAGCAGAACCTTCCTGAACACCGAAGCGATTGGCCAGCTGAAGCAGGGACTTAGCAACGCGACCAGGGACGTCGGTGAAAATGAGGTCAGCCAGTGAATTGTTGGTGCGGCGCAGACGGCGGGCCAGCATGCGCAGCAGCTGAGCTGGAACATCAGGGTGCGAACCAACCCATTCCTGCAGCTGATCGGCACTCATGGACGCGGCGGAAACTTCGGTGACGCAGACCGCCGAAGAGGTGCGCGGGCCCGGGTCGAAGATGGAGAGCTCGCCGAACATGTCGGACGGGCCCATGATGGTCAACAGGTTTTCACGACCGTCGGCTGAGCGACGAGCCAGCTTCACCTTGCCATCAATAATGATGTAGAGCCGATCGCCCGGCTCACCCTCATTGAAGATGGTGGTTCCACGCGGGAAGCGAACCGTCTCGAGCTCGCCGAGCAAGGCCTGCACAGCCTCCTGGTCGACTCCCTGAAATACACCGGCCCGGGAGAGAATCTCCTTGACGTCATCCACGGTAAAATTCTCCTGTCTTGGGCCACTAACCACCGTAAATACAGGCCAGCAGCCGCCAAATTAGCACTCGACTACAGATTGCAGTGGCCAAACAGGAAGAGAAACTACCCCGTCCCACTAGTCCCACTACTTTCGGTCTTTCCCGGTAACGCCGCTGCCAGCCTTCAAGGCAGGTTCATCCCTGGGCGAATTTCACGACAAATCGCCTCTACAGATGCATCCCAAAACTACGCCGTCACCAAGATGTGATAAGCACCACTGTAGCAAACGAGCCACTGCGCCTGTGGGGAATTCTGGTGAAAAGCCGCTGAACTGTGTATTTATAACTAATAATTCGCTAACGGTGTTCCAAGATGTGGTGGGGCATGACTTCTTTGGTTTTTGACCGAATATGCCCGAGCCGCTACCGGTTCCATCCGCATCCCGGACGAATCTAAAGATTCGGCCCGCGAAAGGTGCGCACGCGAATTGCAATCCGGGGTAGCCGATACACTACGACCATGGATACGACTGGCAAGGCATCGTCGTTAAGCACGCACCAGATAAACAAACCCCAGCCCACGCACCCGCAGGGATCCCTGACGTCGAAGAAGCGTCGGGCGGTGGGGGCGCATCCGGCGGCGCGAGGGAAGGAGACGCGCCTGGGTATGGTGCGGCGCGCGCGGCGGATTAACCGCACGCTGGCGGTGGCATACCCGAATGCTCACTGTGAGCTGGACTTTCGTAATCCGTATGAGCTCGCGGTGGCGACGATTCTGTCGGCGCAGTGTACGGACGTGCGGGTGAATATGACCACGCCGGCGCTGTTCGCTAGGTACCCCAGCCCTGCCGATTTGGCGGTTGCGAATCAGGAGGAGGTCGAGGAGCTCGTTCGGCCGACGGGTTTCTATAGGAATAAGGCTGCGAACATTATCGGCTTTGCGCAGGGGGTGATGGAGCAGCACGGCGGCGAGGTCCCGGGCACGTTGGAGGAGCTGGTGAAGCTGCCGGGCGTGGGGCGAAAGACGGCAAACGTGGTGCTGGGGAATGCTTTTGGGGTGCCGGGTTTGACGGTCGATACGCATTTTGGGCGTCTGGTGCGGCGCATGGGGCTCACAGAGCAGGAAGATCCGGTGCGCGTTGAGCACGAGATGATGGAGGTGCTACCGCGCGCGGAGTGGACGTGGTTTTCGCATCGCCTGATTTTCCACGGTCGCCGGGTGTGCCATTCGCGCCGGGCGGCGTGCGGGGCGTGCTTCTTGGCGGCGGATTGCCCGTCGTATGGTGTCGCGGGTCCGGCGGAGCCGGAGACGGCGGAGAAGTTGATTAAGTCAGACGACAGGGAATGGCTTCTCTACCTGGCCGGTCTTAATGACGGCTACAGTGGGGAGAAACTTTCCGCGCTTGACGACGGGGATAGCGCGCGCAACACCACAGCGACACAGGACTAGTCGAGGAGCACTTTTCGTGAATGAGCAGGGCGGTCATAGTCACAATGGTGGCCACTATGAGGATCGGCAGGCGGACGTTAACCGTTCGGCATCGCTGATTACGCTGCTCATCGCGGGAGTTAGCATTGTGGGTCTGGTGATTTTCGCGATTGTGAATACCACTAGTGGCAATGACGAGACCGATGGTGGTGGGACCGGATCTGGTGTGAGTGTCGGTGCGGATGGCGATGGCCGTGATGGTGAAGTGGATGGTGCGTCGGCAGCGCCAGCGATGTCGAAGGATGAGATCGCGGCGGTAGCGGGTAGTGGCTCACTGACCGGTGTGCGCTTGCCGCTGTTGGCGGAGTCGGGAGACTCGGCAGGCCAGGACAACGAGGCTGGGCAAGTGGAACTGGTGGACATGGGGCAGGTCGTCGAGGGCAAGCCGACAGTGCTTAATGTCTGGGCGTGGAACTGTGCGCCGTGTCGCCAAGAGCTACCGCTTATTGAGCAATGGGCCAAGGACAATCCGGACGTGCAGGTGGCGACGGTGCATGCGGCTCGTGAGGCGGGGCGTGGCCAGGCCTTCCTGCAGGAAATCGGAGTGAAGCTACCGACCTACTCGGACACGGTCGACGTGGTCGGACCAGCGTTGAATCTACCGCGAGTTGTGCCCATCACCGTGGTGTTTAAGGCAGATGGCACGGTGGCGACCATTCATCCTGGTGAATTCACCGATGCGCAGCAGATTACGGATCTCGTGCGAGGTGCATTGAAGTGACTCAGGGACAGTCGTGGAATCGTGACGCAAGCTCGGGGCTGTATCTGCCGAAATGGTTGACCAATAGTTTGCCGCCGCACCTGGTCAGCGCTGATCACGACGCGGCAGGTCACGCCAGCAGCGCCAGCCACGCCACAACAGGCCACTCGGAGCAGCAGGTGGCCGGTCGCTCCGCTTCGTCGTCAAGCGTGAAGCGTGCGTTTGCGAAGTTGCGGCGAGACTCCTCGACGCAGGAGAAACCGTTGCGGAATCCGGCGCGGTCGGCGGTGTTGGTGCTGATCAGCGGTGATGCGGAGGCGCACCAACGGCCGGAGGATGCCAGCGTGGTGCTTACACACAGGGCGACAACCCTGCGTAAGCATGCAGGCCAGATGGCTTTTCCGGGCGGTCGTGTCGATCCCGAGGACGTGGATGAAATCGATACCGCGCTGCGTGAAGCCGAGGAAGAAACCGGCCTGAACCGAGAGACGGTGACGCCGGTGCGGGTGCTGGACTCGATTGACATTTCGCGGACTGGCTTCGCGGTGAATCCGGTGTTGGCGTATTGGCATGCACCGCATCCGCTGCGTGTGGTCGACCCTGCAGAGACGGAATCGGTGCTCAATGTGCCAATTAGCCATCTGACGAATCCGGACAACCGCATGATGCTGGGCTATCACGGCTGGACAGGGCCGGCATTTAAAGTTGGCGACTTCATCGTTTGGGGATTTACCGGCGGCGTGCTGTCCTACTTGCTGGATGTGGCCGGCTGGTCGGAACCGTGGGACGACACCAACGTCCAGAAACTTTTGCCAGTGCTCGCGCGTTCCGCTAATGGTGAAAAACTGTCCGTACTGAAGGGAGGCCGACGATGATGCCTGCAATCGCTGTGTTTGACGTTGCGCTGCTGGCGGTCTTCATTTTCGCGCTTATCGTCGGCTGGCAGCAGGGCGCAGTGTCGTCGATTATGGCCATTTTGGGCGTTGTCCTGGGCTTGGTCATTGGTGTGCCGTTGGCGCCGCTAGCTATGGCGCAGGTCGAGAACCAGTCGGGAAAGGTTCTTCTGGGCCTCGGCACGGTGATTCTGTTGGCGTTGATTGGTCATGCGGTGGGAACAGTGGCGGGGCAGTCGCTGCGGAATACCATTCGCTCGCCGTTGGCAGTCGGCCTGGATTCGAGCCTCGGTGCCATCGTGCAGTCCGTGACGGCGCTGGTAGTGACATGGATGATCGCCGTACCCCTGGCCACCGCCGTGCCCGGGCAGTTTGCCGACTGGGTGCGTGAGTCCAAGGGCATGAACCTCATTGACCAGGTCGCGCCCGACGAATGGAGCGACGGCTTCAGTGGCATCCTCCGTCAGCTTCGCGATGATGGAATGCCCGCCATCGCTCCGCCTTTCGGCTACAAGCAGAACGTCCCCGATGAACCCGCCGACCCCAACGTGATTTCACAGGGTGTCGTCGACAGTATTCGACCGTCCATCGTCCGCGTCTTGGGCGAAGCCCCGCAGTGTGAACGCTTGCTGCAGGGTACTGGCTTTGTCATCGCGCCGGATCTGATTCTGACAAACGCGCACGTGGTCGCCGGTGCCACCACTGTTCGACTGGAAACCGTGGTCGGCATGGCTGACGCGAACGTCGTGCACTACGATCCGCTTGACGACGTCGCCCTGCTCCGAACCACCGACCTACCCCTGGAGCCCATGCAGTGGGCGGATCAGGAAGCTCGTCCGGGCGATGACGCGGTAGTGCTGGGCTTTCCCGAGTCCGGGCCCTTTAAGGCCACACCTGCGCGCGTGACGGAGAACATCATTATTCGAGGCCCGGATATTTATTCGTCGACTCGGCACGAGCGTCAGTCCTATGTTCTGAAGGCGGATGTGCGCCACGGCAACTCGGGCGGCCCACTGATTACGCCGCAGGGCCAGATCCTGGGCTTGGTCTTCGGTGCCGGTGTGAACAATGACCAGACTGGTTACGCGCTGACGCACGCCGAGGTCCAGCCACACATCGATGAGGCGATGAATAACTACGGGGCCATCGGCACGCAGCAGTGCGTGGCGGGGTAAGCGGAAAGTTGTGTGTCTGTGGACAGGTCAGCCCCAGCCGCAACCGCAGGAGAGTTCCGGCTAGCTTCAGCCGAGCCGAAGCCTAAGACCCCTCCGGCAACCAGTCCAAGTGATCCCTGATTGCCTGCACCACAGCCTGAGGTTTCTCTGCCGGCAGGAAGTGCCCACAATCCGGCACAACGCGCACGTGACTCGAGCTGAGCTCCACTAGCGCACGTGGGGTACGAGTGTCCTGCTCGCCGACGAGCAGCACCGTGTGCTCATCGCTTTTCGACGGGCCCTCCATCGCACTCAACCACTTGCGGAAAGCGGCCGGAGCCGGCCGCGTCCACCAATTCATGTGAGCCAGTGCAGGACGGAGTGCACCACTGGCCAGGCTATCGGTCATGAGTTCCGCGGTCTGTTTCCCCGCGGGGGTCTCGGCGAACCCCTCCCCGGCGGTGGACATGGACTCGCGCACGATGCGCTCAATGAGCCGCTGCTGGCGAGCCTCAGCCGCCTGCGTGCTGAACTTATTGCGACGCAACTGCGGTACCCGTGGCCGCGAGTCCCACCACGAACGGCGCAGCAGAGGAGCCAGGCTACTGCGGAAGTCCTCCGACCACGGGCTCTTCAACTGGTTCAGCCACACTTTCGGATGTGCAGCACCACAACCAATAATTCCGGAGACAAGATTGGGCTGCCGCGAAGCCAACGTCCACGCCACCCAGGTGCCGAACCCCTGACAGACCAGCAGCGCGGTCGAATGCCCCAACGAGCGAATCGATGAGGCGATGTCCTGGGCCGCCTCAAACGGATCGTAGCCTTGCGGTGTTCGGTCGGACTGACCGTAGCCACGCATAGAAATAGCCACAGCGTGCACGGGGAGGGGGTCGCCAGAGTCGTCGTTAAGCAGTGGCAGAACCTCGCGCCATTCAAACCAACCGCCAGTCGAGCCGTGAATAAACAACACGAGCGGATCGGAGGGGCGGCCGCACTCGGCGATGTGTAGGCGCTGGCCGCGGACGTGAATGAGACGATGACGCCAGGGGCCAGTGAGAGAATCGCTGAGGGAGGTCATGAGGGGAAAATACCTTTTCCGAAGGGCTTAAACCGGGACTGAATAAGACAAAAGGGCGAGACCAACAAGTCCCGCCCAATTTCTTTTAAGCCTTTAGGTGTACATACCGTTCGACTGCGAAGACTTCTTCGCCGACCCCGACGGCACGACCCCCTTCAGCTCCTGCATCGACTCGATGGTCTTCTCCGGCTTGCGGATCGACTTGACCTTCTTCAGACCCAGCAGTGCTGCAACACCGGCGATGACCAGCATCAGAACGAAAACGATGAGGAACGCAGCCCAGGTTGGCAGCCAAACATCCAGCAGCCAGCCGAGGAAGAAGAAAAAGAAGAACGAGGAGTACAGTGCGACGACGCCGGCAACCGCGAAGAAGCCACCGCCAACTGCGCCCTTCTTAGCCTCGCCAGCAATTTCGGCCTTGGCCAGCTCAATCTCAGAGCGAACCAGAGCGGAAATCTGCGAAGAAGCATTAGACACGAGCTGGCCGACGCTAGCATCACCCGATGCGTTGCTATCCACATCACTCAGCGGGATAGCGGTAACACGCGGTTCGGTGCCGTCGGTAAAGAGACCCTTCGTATCGTCGTTGCTCACGTGTACTTCCTCCTACGCAGATGGTTGGAAAAGATGGTTTGAAACTTTAAAACTGCAGTTACAAACTGCCATACTACCTCTGATTGTGGGTAGGGCGCGCCATAAGGGCGAAAAAGCCAAGAACTCGTTGAAGTTTTTCTCATCTTTGACCATTTCTATATAAGTTTGTCACTTACTTAGCGGTGAAGAATTAGGGTGTGGGATATGAACAATCAGCCTGAGAACGTGCGTGGAGCCGATGGAATTGGCGCCGGTGCTGGCAACGGTGTCGGCAATGGCGCCGGTGTCGGAAAGGGTGGCCTAGCTGGCATGAGCCTGGGTGTGTCCTCCGTGTCGGCGAAGAAGCGCGCAGAGCGTGAGGCAGCGCAGGCGAAGGCATCTGAATCGGGTGCCGGTGGCGCTGACAGTGCTCCCGCCGCTGCTATTCCGCAGCTTGACCCCAAGGACCCCCTCGCGCCCCTGTGGCAGCTCGACGGCGTTGCGCACGCGGCTGATGTCGCGGCCAAGGCTATCCAGGCCGTCCATAGGCACAAGGCCAACCTGCGCAAGCACAACGTCACCGGCTCCGAGTCGGTCCTGCGTGGCGCTCGGGCATCGGCGTGGCTAGAAGGCGGCGAGCCATCGCTTCCCGACGACGGCAACATCACCGACCCCGTACTCGCAGCAGCCCTGCGGGTTGCCGACACCATTTCCCCGGAGTCAATTGGTGAGACCACTCGCGTGTGGCAGCGCGCTCCGCAGCAGGTGCTGGCCAAGTTTGCGTTGAACGCATCGCCCGCAGGTGAAACTGAAGACGGTTCCGAGGCGCGGATGAAGGCCGGCCGTCCGGTCGGTGATGACAAGCTCTCGTCCGCGATGAAGGAACAGCGTCTGCACGTGCTCGGTGACTTCATCACTGGCCGCAGCCAGATCCATGCTGGTGTGCTCTCGGCGATTGTGCACGGTGAACTGCTGACTCTGCGCCCCTTTGAGTACCACAACGGCATCATCGCCCGCGCCGCCTCGCGGCTGACGACTGTCGCAACCGGCCTGGATCCGCGTGGCTTGGCCGTGCCCGAGGTCTACTGGACGCGCCACCGCCAGGAGTATTTCGAGGCCGCAGAGGGGTTCGCGTCGGGAAACGCCGATGGCCTGCGTTCGTGGATTCTCCTGCATCTGGAGGGGCTGAAGGCCGGTGCCGTGGAAGCGCGCGGTATCGCCGAAGCGGTGTAGGCGGGCCGGCTGCTGGATGGTGGGTTAGTCGGCCTTTGGCTCGTCGTCGTTTTTGCGCAGTGCCAACAGCGTCGCACCCGCGCCAAGCGCCAGTGTGACGCCGGCAAGAATTGCAGCATTGCGTTTCGACGGCGCGCGAAACAGCGGGACGGGATTCCGGAATTGGCGCACAGGCCACTCACGCTCTGCCGCAATCTTGCGCAGAGCGCGATCGGGATTGACCACAACGGGATGGCCGACTGCAGCCAGCATGGGCTCATCAGTGATGGAATCCGAGTACGCAAAGCATTCGGCCAGGTTGAACTGGCGCTTTTCCGCTATCCGACGCATCTGCACAGCCTTGTTTTCGCCTCGGCAGAAGAACTCCGTTTCACCCGTGAAGAGCCCATCGCGGACCTCCAGCTCGGTGGCCACCACGTTGTAGACACCGAGCGCCTGCGCAATGGGCTCAACAATCTGCCGAGCCGATGCCGAGATAATGAACACCTGATGCCCCCGTGCGCGGTGTTCACGAATGAGCTCCAAGGCCTCGGCGTAGATGTACGGCGTGATGTTCTGCTCTAGGGTTTCGATCGCGACCTGGCGCAGTTCCCTGGCGCTGTGACCAGCGATAAGAGCGGAAAACTGCTCGCGCGTGGCCTCCATTTGCGCCTCATCGTGTCCCTGTGACATGTACAGGGCGTGACTGAGTGCCATTTGCAGCATGTCCGTCGGCGAAATGATGCCGCGCTCGAGGAATTGCTTGTTGAACGCATATGCCGAGCTCTTGGCAATAATGGTTTTATCCAGGTCAAAGAACGCAGCGACGCGAGAGTTAGCGGTGGCGGGAGCATCGTCCACGATGCCTGTGTTCGTAGAAGCGTGCGGCTGCGGCGTTGTTGAAGCCCTGTTCTCGCCGGTGTTCATAGACTCTGAGCTTACCCATGGATGTCGGGCACGGGGAGAGCATTATGAGTGTTTAACTGCTGGGTGGGGGATTGGGGCGATTGGGCCGGTGGCGGTCGTGGGGGGGCTTGGCGGCGATTGGGGCGCGGCATTTCCTGGGCGCGATTAATCGAGGAAACGTGACATCGAACATAATGGGCATTAAATCCTTTGTAAGGTATTTGCAGATTCCTCGGGATATGTAATACTTGGACGTGGCTGGCCCCTTCTTGTTCTTTTTAGAAACAGACTGCGAGGCCGCCCCGGCTCAATC
>NZ_JVPT01000018.1:0-204 GCF_001055915.1 Corynebacterium sp. 212_CJEI
CCCCGCAACACGCCGAGCGGACACACTTTTTGCTACTTAACCCGAACCCTGGCCACAAGTGAAGGACCGCGCTGCCCCGCCCCGCAATGCCCCGGCTCGCGCTGCACTGCCAGGTAATAAAAACAAAAAGCCCCGCACCTACAAGGTGCGGGTCTACATGGTGCGCCCGAAGGGATTCGAACCCCTAACCTTCTGATCCGTAGT
>NZ_JVPT01000019.1:0-13073 GCF_001055915.1 Corynebacterium sp. 212_CJEI
GGCGACAAAACCCCAGGTCAGAGGGGGTGTAGGCGGCGTAGGCGATTTTTCGGGCACATTCGCCCGTAGGCGGGAAAAAGAGGCTGAGGGGAGAGGGGCTAGTAAAAAGTAAAATTAATAGGAGAAACTTATAAATTTTACTCATGTATACACAGCTCCTAGCTCCGCCGCATAGCGGGGTGTAGGCGATTTTTGTGGTTGACCCTGAAAAATCGCCTACATCGCCTACATCCCCTCTGACCTGCGAAAACGTCGCCTACACCCCGCCTACGGCATCGCCTACACCGCCTACGCTCGCCGTCAGCTCTATAGCTGGGTGTCGTATGCCGCTTGTAGCTGCTGCAAAGCCGACCAGCCGAGCGCTTTTAGGCGCGCAAAGTGGCCCACTACCCCCGAATTAGTGTGGCCGAAGTGACAATTTTCTAGGTAATAATTTCACGTTACCCGAGTAGGTACAAAGTTTACCACTCCTTGACCTGCTCTTTTCTAGTCCCTACCCCTTCTGTTGAGTACAAAGTTTACCATTTGCCCAGGTCAGGGCGGTAAATGGGGCGAAGAATGTGCTCAGGTAGGGGGTAATGTGAGCAAGTGAAAGGAGGTCAGCCAAAGATGACCGAGACAGTACTTCCGCGCTTCTACACCGAGGCGCAGGTCGCCGAGATGCTGGGTGTCTCTGAGCGCACAATGCAGGCCCGCCGTATGCGGGGCGCAGACGTGCCCCCGTACATTCAGCCAAGCCCCAAGCTGCTGCGGTATCCCGCAGACGCGCTACGACGCTGGGTGGAGGAGCAGACAATCTCACACACGCCCAGCGCCGCAGCTTAACCAGCGTCCAAATGAAAACGCCCCGGGCGACCGCTACATCGCTACCGGGGGCATCATTCAGACAACAAGGAGTTTACCATGTCCACCTGGACAAAAACCCGCCCAGAGTTCAAATCTCGCGTGCCTGTCACCCCTGCATGGGCTGGCACCTACACAGACCCCGCCACTGGCTGCCGCTACGTCGCCGGTGACCCCGCAGCCCTAGAGCCTGCTGTCACTGAGCTGATAGCTACAGCCCGAGCCACAGGCACACCGCTGGGCACTGACACGGAGACCTGCGGCACGGCTCCACAGCATCGCCGCCAGGTCAAGTGCGTGACTGTCGGTACTAAGGATTTGGTTGTCCTGCTCGACCCCCGTGACGCGTACCAGCTGCTGCTAATTCGCCGCGTCCTAGCCGAGGCCCCCGGCCTCGTTTTCCACAACTCGCCGTTCGACGTGGCGGCCCTCGCGGAGTCAGGCATCGCGGAGTCCAACGACTTCATTCACCGCGTCGTCGATACAGTAATCCCCGCGCGCTGGCTGCGAAAGTGGTCGCGCGCGGGCGCACTGTCGAGCGCTGACCTCGCCACTGCACTGGCTACCTACCTGCCAGACGAGGCGACGGCCAACGGCGGCGACGTTGCCGACTACTGCGCTGCCCTCGGCATCACAAAAGCCGAGTGGTTCCGCTACGGCGATATTGACCTGCGCCCCTACGCCCTGGGTGCCATGAACGACGTTCGCCTGCTCCCGGCGCTGTTTGAGGCGCTACAGGAGGCTCTGCGCGCCGCGTGGACTTCCACGCCTTACGGACACTGGCGACTCGACAACGACGGCGTAGAGCGCGTTTTCTGGCGCGAGCAGTACGTGAACCGGGTGTTTCTCCTCTCCACGTTTCGCGGGGTCGGGGTCAACGCCTCCGCCCTCGCCGAGTTCGACGCGGCCCACGCCGACGAGCTGGCACAGGCTGAGGAGACCCTGCGAGCCGCCGGTATCATTGACAAGCGCGGCACCCGCCGCGGGCACCGTGTCACCGCTGCCCTCGTCAAGGAGGGGCTGGTCAAGGCCGAGGACGTTGTAGGCAACAAGGAGAACGAGAAGAACCCGGAGGGTTACAAGGCCACCGCCGCAATTTTTGAGCCGTTCTTCGGTAAGCACGAGCTGGCGACAGCCTGGCTTACCGTGTCGCGCCTCACGCACACCCGCAAGGACTACCTGGTAAAAACGCTGGACGAGCGGGGCGTAGACGGACGTATCCGCCCCACTGTGAGCGTGACCTCCGCCGTTACCGGCCGCATGGCCTACAGCTCCCCGCCGCTGCAACAGTTCAACAAGGACGCGCGGCCCATCATTGCCATGGACACCGACCCTAAGGGGTGTGTCTCGATTGACTTCTCGGCTATCGAGCCGATGGTCGCCGCCCTCATGTCCGGGCAGACGGATTACTTCGACGCTGTGGTCGCAGGTGGCGACGCGTACATTCCCGTGGGCCGCATGGCTGGGCTAATCCCCGAGGGCATTCCCGATTTTCCCCCAGAGGGATTGACCGAGGAGGAGGCCGAGGCTTTCGACTGCGCCAAGAACCACCCGGGCCGAAAGCAGGCTAAGAAAATCATTCTCGGCCTACTGTACGGCACGGGTGAGGAGGCACTGGCCGAGAGCCTAGGCCTGCCTATGGAGCAGGCTCTGGCCGTCCGCTCCGCAGTTTTCGGTGCCATGCGCCGAATTCACAATTTCCTGATGGACGCTAAAGATTCTGCCAACCGGCTGGGTAGCATCATCACCGCCAGCGGGCGCATTGTCCCGGTAGCCTACAACCGCGACCGTAAGCCGTGGCAGGCACTGTACCGCGGCTTTACCGCACAGAATTACATCTGCCAGGGAACCGCATACGACATTCTGGCGGAGGTCATTGCTGAGCTGTACCACATGGGTCTCGGTGAGCATATCCAAATGGCGATTCACGACGAGCTGATTGTCGATGCCTCGGTCGCCGACCAGGTAACTGAGGTCATGGAGCAGGCCACGAAATATCTTGAGCGGGTTGTGCCTGGCGCGTCTCAGCGTCGCTTCGTTGTCGATGCCCACAGCCTCCCGACTCACTGGAAAGCGGTGTAAACCATGCTTGGAAATTCCGACGTTTTTGCGACGGCTAGCCTGTTCACCGAGCACACGGTCGAGGCAACTATCGCCGCCGCCCACCACTACGCTGAGCAGGGCATGAGTGTGCTGGTCGTCGAGCCAGGCGGCAAGGTGCCCGTGGACTTCCGCTCAGAGGCGGACAAGGCTAACGGCGTTAAGGGTGGCGTGTACCAGGCGACCCGCGACAAGGGACTGCTGGCTGAGCGTATCCGCCGCGCCGCTGAAACTCACGGCGGTGCGGCACCTAATATCGCGGTCACACCCCAGCCGGGGGAGACCGGCCAGTGGTTCTGTATCGACAGTGACACCGAGGCGGAGGACACCGCTCTCACGGGCTGGTGGGAGGCCAACGTCGGTACCCCCTTTCCCGGGGTCACGGTCGCCACGCCGGGCGATACGCGCACCCATGACGGTCGCGGCGGACACCTGTACCTGCGGCTGCCGGATAACGTGATGCTGCCGGAGGCTTCCAGCTTCTCCGTGTCTCACGGCGACTCTAAATTTGATGTGATGGGCGCGCGTAAGTACACGCTCGTGCCGCCCAGCTCCCGGGTCGGCGCTGAGGGCACGGAGAAGCTGTACCGCGTGGTGGGCAGCATGGTGCCCGCTCCGCAGGCGCTGATTGATGCAATCCTCGACCACGCTGCGGTGAAAACGGCACAGGCCGAGGTGCCCCATGTGCCCGACGAGGTAGACAATTTTTTTAGGCATGTCCAGTGGCCGACGCTGCTGCCACCGATGGGCTGCGTAGACACAGGTACTCGTGACACCTGTGGCTGTCCTATCTGGACGCGCCCGGGTAACCCGCAGTCGGCAAAATCCATCACTGCCCACGAGGACGGCTGCACCTACGAGGGTAACCAGGGCAAGGCTCCTGGCACCATGGCCGCACGGCTGTGGACGACTGAGCGCAGCTGGTTGCCTGACTGGATACGTGACGACGCGCAGGTGATAACCAAGTTGCAGGCGTATGCCGCAGGCAAAGGTCTGACAGTCAAGGAGGCCCGTGAGTCGCTGGGCCTGTCCTGCGGCGCTACAGGTGTCCGTGGCTTCGGTCAGGTCTCGGAGGCCTCCCCGGCAGTCATGGCACCTGTAGGCTCCGCTGTCCCGGCTCCGGTACCACAGCAGTCGCAGCCGCAGCAGCCGCAGCCACAGCCGCAGCAGCTGATGCCGTTCGTCCCGCGCATCGTGGAGCCGGACACGACTCCGGTGCAGTACGCCGCCGAGACCGAGGTGGACGAGCCTGCGCCCGAGTCCCTGTGGCCGGTGACCCAGCGTGAGGGAGAGTCTGAGCGGTCGTTCGCCATGCGCCAACAGATTATTGCCGAGCTGAGTGCCCACATGTCGGAGCTGTACCCGGCAGGGTACCCGTGTGACCCGGAGCTGTTGCAGGTGTTCAACACCTCGCCGCAGTTGCAGCTTATCTATCAGCTGGCGCAGCGTTTCGAGCTGTCGCCGTGGGCGATGCTCGCGCACACACTAGAGCTGACTGGTCAGCCCCTCCCGGCCAATATCAAGGTTGCCGACGGCAAGAACCTGGATAAGGCCAAGGGTGTCGGCCTCTACACGGCCTACATGGGTGACTCCGGCGACGGCAAATCCACCTCTGAGGACGTGGTGAGCCTCATTGCTGACCTCACCGACTACTCGCTGCTGTCAGCATCGCCGATTCAAGAGGGCAAGCTGCCTAGCCGAGACGAGATTTTCTCCTCTATCCCGACCCCGAACTCGGGGGAGGTCATTGCCGACCAGCTCACCGAGCTGCCAGATACCAGCGGCGACGGGGAAGAGGGTTCCACCGAGCCTGACCGCTACGGTCGGAAAATCTATGCGGGCTGGGTACCGGAGATTCACCCGGTGAAGCTCTACACGGTTGATGAGGGTTCCACTCTGCTGAACCGTGCCAACGGCACCAAGGAGAGTAAAGGCGCATTGCTCGGCGTGCTGGCGACCGCGTGGACAGCCGGGCGGCTCGGCACTGCCGCACGCACCAGCGGCGGTAAAAACTCACCAGCTATCAATGCGCCCTACCGCATCGACCTGCACCTGAACCTGCAGCCGCAGCTGGCCGACGGGCTTATCAAAAACACCCAGCTTGGTTTTACGCAGCGCTTTCTCATGGTGGAGCCGCTGAACCTGCTGCTAGACGCTGACTTGCCGCCCGTGGTCGAGGAGCCGCCAGCGGGCACCCGCTTCGTGCTGCCAGAGCTGGCTGTAAACGACGAGGTGATAGTCACCCTGTGCGACGAGGCGGCGGAGGAGCAGGGCTACCTCAAGGCAAAACGGCGCATTCAGCGCGCACGTGGCGAGCACGTCACCGACTCGCACGTCGGTCTAGTGCTAGGAAAACTCGCCGCGCGCATCGCCCTGCTGCACGGCGACATGGAGGTCACCCCGCAGTGGTGGGAGGTCGCCAAGGCGGTCTACGAGGCTCACACTCGCACCCGCGCTCACGTCGATTACGTGGTCGAGCAGGAGGCGCACGACGCGGACACTGAGGACGGTGCCCGCCAGGCGCGCGTAGAGGCCGGTAAACGCCGCACTGCCGACAACGACCGCCACCGCCTAGAGACTGCGCTGCTCACCTCAGCTGTGCGCCTGCATCACCGAGAGGACGGCGACGCTCTACCTGCCCGCCGCATCAAACAGGGTCTGACGGCCACCGTGCGCAAGCGTGCCACAAACGACGAAAAGGACGCTGCGCTACAGCGTCTAGTCAACGCCGGACTGCTGCGCTCCGTGACAGCCCCAGCCGGGTCGCAGTCGGCCTGGTTCCAGCCTACACCCGCCGGATTGGCTCAGGTCGAGCAGTCCGCATAACCCCGCCCGACGCGCCAGGCAGAGAGGAAACCATGCACATTTTCGAGAACGACGACGGCACCATCACCGCCACGCGCAGCAGGCGCAACGGGGTAGTCACCTCGGTGACGTTCACCCCTGACACGGCGGAGAGGGTCACTGCCGCCGCCGAGTGCCTACCAGGCGACCCCGAGCAGGCCGAGGACGACCTGTACCTGGCGCTGTCGCGTATCTGCCGGGCACCCGCTACCTACGTGGCAGCGCAGCAGCGGGTCGCTGACCTCCTCGACGAGATGAGCGACGAGGTAGACCCGTCGGAGGTCGAGGTCTCCCTGCTCGGCGACTTCACCTGGCGCGCCTGGTGGTTCCACGGGGCTGGCACCCGCCACCTGTACCAGCTGCTGTCTAGCGACGTGCTGACGCTCGGCCAGCTGGTCGAGGAGGCATACCGCACCGGCGTGCAGCTGACCTACTCGGACGTGCTGGACGACGTGGACGTGTATCGCGTCGCACGGCTCGGCGACTACTATGCCGGGCCTCCGCACTGGGCAGACCGCGCTGTGACCCGCTACGTGGAGCACGCCCTCATAGTCGGCTGCGGTAATCTCGCGGCGGACGCGCCTATCCTCGCGCGAAAGGCGGCGTAGCCTACCCGCCGCCTATCCACCCGCCCCGCCCGACGCGGCACTGCACTACTCCATGCAGTGCCGCGTCGGGCTTTTCCTATGCCTGACCTAGGAAAATGTAGCAGGTCGCCGAACAAGTTTCCTATCCTGCACCCTGTTCACGGTCGCACACCCGTGTTAGAATAAGGTCAAGTGTCCAGAGTTGATTTAAGGAGCGTACACAATGGATACATCGTTTTTCGAGCGTCAGCAGGAAGCAATGGCACGTGTAGCCGAGTCGCAGGAGTCCTACGACAGTGCAGAAGAGGCGTACCAGGAGGCAGTAGCCGAGCGCGCGGATACCTACAACGAGGTTAAAGCCGAGCGCGAGCAGCGTATGGCAGCACTTGAGGAGCAGCAGGCCCGCCAGCGTGCCGCGCTTAGCGCGGAGATGGATAATGACTACGCGGAGACGCTGGCCGAGGCCGACCGCACGGTGAACTCCGCGGTGGAGGCGGTCAACTCCGCGCAGGACGCTTGGCGGGAGACAATCACCGCGGAGGTGGAGTCTAAGACGGTCACTCGACCGCAAATCGAAATGGCAGGTTTGGTGCTGCCGCAGCGTCGCCACACGCACCGAAAGGCGGTCGCCTAGCAGCCTGTAGCTAGCTCCCCAGGAAACATTTCCTGGGGGCTTTTTCGTGCGTCAAAACTCGCCACCTGTCGGGCACTGTGGCAGGCTACAGGCAGCAGGGAACAGGCCACCTGCGGGCAGGTCGCAGGCGGCAGGCAGACCGCACCCTGTACCGGGGGATAGACCGCGGTCTAGACCAAGAAAAGTAAACCCTGTACCAGGGGAATAAGCATAGACGCTTAGCGTTAAAGTCCTAGACAGTCTAGGTTAAAGTCCTAGATAGTCAGAGACAGAAAACCCGCCTCGAACCCAGTTTTCCCAGGAACGAAGCGGGTTTTCGGGGTCTATACCCGGGGTATGAGGGGGTCTTGTGGTCTAGAGCCGGGTACAACCGCCAGTCGGGCCGACATTACAGTGCTCGAAGTACCCATAAGCCGGGCCAGGTCTGCCACGGCTAGACCGGCCATGCGACAGGCTCCCAGCCCCCTTGTAATGCTCAACCTATCCAGCTCCGTGAGCTTTTCACAGGCGAGCCACGCAGCCACGTCTCCCGCGTCAAAATGCTGCTCTTTCTGGCTGCTCTGCAACCCCGCCTTGCGGTACACGTACGTAAATCGCAGCTGTGCCAGCGCCTGCCGCATGAGGCGTGTCGCCGCCTCCGTAGGGGCAGGCGGTGCTGCCACAGGCATGGTCTCCAAGCCGGGCGCACGACCATTCACGAACTTATCCAATCGGTTCTGTGACACGCCTGCGAGCTTCGCCACCGCCCGCTCCGGCACCTTAAAACCAATCAGCGCACCTAGCGCGTCGCGGTGCCATTGCAAGGTGCCCAGCTGTCCCGCGTCCTCTAAGTCGCGGAGCAGGGCGGGGGCGGTAGCCCACATTTCCGAGTCGTCGGCGGCAGTCGCCGCGGCCTGTAGCCGGTGCTCTAGCTCCGCGCGTGCGCGCCCAGCTGCATTGTAAATCTTCTGTGTATCTTTCACTGTTTCCTCCTAGTGATAAGTGATGTGTTCGTCGCCCGTAACCCGTGCCTCGTGGCCCCGGTAGGAGGCCGAGAGTACGTCATACTCGGCTGCCCACGGCAACGGTTTCCCGGCTAGCTGCGACTCGGTAACTCGCACCCAGGGAAGCTGCGCCAGCTCGTCACACGTATAGTCCTGCCAGCGCGGCGGTAGCTCCTCGCCCTTTTTGCGACCGGCTGGCTCCACTGCCGCGTCGAACATCGGTGCCAGTCGCGGAGTCACGCACGGAATTGTTTTGTAGACCCGCTCGACGGTCTTCCAGGTCTTGCGAACGTCCGCATTTTTCTCTCCGTCGAGGCGACCCGGGACATAGCCGTACGGTGCTGCCACACGCTGCGCGGTGACCTCGCCACTCGGCAGCGTGCTCATGGCGATACCCTGGCCCGGTGTGCCGGGCGGGATAGCCGCCGATAGTTCTTTAGCGGTCTCCGCCGCGTCGCCAGCCACCACGCCGAGCGTGTAGGCCTCGGGCACACCCAGCGACAAGCGGGCCTTAATATTGCCTTTCATATCGCCAGGAAAAGTTTCCGCGTACAAGGTCTGGGCGACGAAAAGGACATGGATACGGGCAGCACGGGCCTTTTGCAGAACCGTCGTGAGCTTCGCCTGCACACCCGCCCAACCCGCGTTCTGCGGGTGCGATTTAACGTTGATTGATTTAGCGAACGCGCCATACTCGTCGAAAAGCACAACCAGCGGGCGCGGCTCGTAGACCTCCCCGGAGATAGCCGCCGCCGTTTGCTGCGCATACCTGTGTTCCATCTCCGCGTGTACCCATTGGATTAGACGGACGTGCTCCGCGTCCGTACTCGTGTACATGGCAACGTTGGGCAGGTGCTGCACCAGGGGCACGTAATCCGACGAGCCTTTACCGTCCGCTACCATAACGTCGGCACCCGCCAGCACGCAGCTGGTCAGTAGCCACGAAGCCCAGAACGATTTACCGGAGCCAGTGCCGCCGCCGACCAGTGCGTGCGGTGAGCGTGCCATGGCCGCCGACAGCACATCGCCGTCCGCAGTGCGCCCCTGCACCCAGGACAGCCGCGGATACGCGGCAACAGACGACGCATAGAAATCTTCCAGCGAGTCTGTACCCGTCACATGGAGCTGTTCGTCCGCGCCTGGCACCCACGGGGTCATGCGGGCAGCACGCGGCGGGGTCACGATAGCTACCCGGTCGGCAGCCAAGCGGCGCAGCTCCACGTCGCATTTCACAACACCGCGCAGCTTCTCCACAGTGCGGTTCCATACGTCGAAACCCACTGTCGGCGGAGTCTTGACAACGAGGTAGCCGCGTCCGTCGCCAGTCACGCCCCAGCCTTGTGGGGTAGGGCACAGGTAGTTCGTTACACCGTCTGCGCGCTTAGTTACGTAGGCTAAACCCAGCTTGTGCATTGTGCGATTCCAGTGTGCCAGGGTCGTGGCCTGCACCAGCTCCCACAGCTGCCGCGCGTCACGTTTGACTAGCTGATAGCCCCGCGTGGCCTGCATATCGTGACCCGCGACTTGTGCCGTGAGGCCCGTGCCAGTCACATCATAGAACCCGGCAGAGCGCAGAGCTTCCACCGCGTCGCCCGCGTCCAGTTCCAGAGTCAGCCCCACCGAGTCAGGCTCGAAACGCACCACGTGGTCGTGCCACGACTGCGGGGAAAACACCGCGCCGTACACGCGCAGTAGGTCACGCACCGCCTCGCCGGGCAGCTTGCCCACACCCGGCTCATGGAACGAGCCGCCCTTTACATGCTGCGCGAGCTGCGCATATTTTTCGCGGTAGGCAGCGAGGTCGGCCACAGCCTCCTCGATAAGCTCCCGGTCGCAAAATCCCTCGTCCACGGTGTCCGTCTCTGCCGCCTGCTCCGTGTCGCCGGGAACCTGCGGCAGGTCGCTGTCGCCGAGTCCGGCGAAAAAGTCTTTAGCCATTTTTCTTTCTCCTTAAACGTTCGTCCACGACTCGGTGGCGACTTCCGCGTCGGGCCTGTCGGCAGTGGTCATGGTGAAAACGAATTGGCCGTTAGCCTGGTCGATGTAGAAGTCGAAAAGGTCACGCACGTTGAGCCGCCGCCTGATAATTTCCTCGACCTTTTCCAGGTCAGCGAGGCGGTACTGGCTGGGTGCGTAGATACGCGCTTCCACATCGCCGGACTCTGCTAGCGGAGTCAGCGCAACCGTGTAGCAGCCAGTCCGTACCGCTTTGCCGTTCTCGTCGTAGGTGACTTTCGCCAGGCCGCCTGCCGCTAGCGCGTCGTCCAAATCGGCGAAGCGGCCGCGCCCGGTTTTCTGGTCGAACACGACCGTCACCGCGCTGCTGGGTGGTACTTGCAGCTCGTAACGGCGACCTTTGAACCACGCGAGAAGCCACAGGGCAATGGCCGCCACCGCCGTGTACCCGGCAGCTGCGTTGTGCAGCAGCACTGACACGATGTACAACACGGCGAGGACTGTCAGCCAGCGGAGCCACCGCCTGCGCCAGGTAGGCTGCCACAGCCAACGCGGGGTGTTGATGCGCGGCAGGCTCCACCGCGGGCGGGGCAGCCCCAGCCAGTCGAGCAGCCCGACGCGCCTGGCCGTCTCCTGTGGCTGGGCAAAGTCCACATCTGGGTCGGCGAGCGGCTGCATGAGCGCGGTCTCGGCCTCGTTCACCGGGTAGAACGCGCGAGTTTCGTCATTCATTACTGCCTCCACAAATCATGTTGAATGCCACCAGGTAGGTCGCGTACGGCTGCCGTACGCGGCCCTCGTCGAGCGCCTTGTTATAGATGGAGTACCGCTTGCTGTCGCTGACCTCGCCGCACACCCACGACTCCTGTGGCAGCTCCGTGCGCCAGCCGCGGTCGCAGCCGTCAGGAACCAAGTAGGTGTCAGCGTCCGGGTCAGAGTTGACCTGGAACGCTGGCGGGGTGCCCGTGCCGACCCAGTTAAAACACGCTTTTAGAATGTCAGGTCGGTAGGGGCGCACCTGGCCGAGGTCGTCCACGAGCTGCTGCCCGCGCTCATACGGCGACGAGGTGGTAGACGACGGCGGCTGCGGGGTAGTGGAGCTAGTCACAGCTGGGCTAGCGGTTGTCGCCTCGCGGCTGCCACTGGTGCCGTGTGGCAGCCACAGCCACACGGTGAGTAGCGCGAGCGCCGTGCAAGCTGCATAAGCAAGACGCGACACATCACGCGGGTGCGGGCGAACGCCGCCGTATTTCGCCGTGACCGGCTCGGGGCCTGGCAGCGTGGAAGAAAATTCTTCAAATTCTCGTTGCGCCCCGTCGCTGTGGAACGGTGGAACGTCGAGGATTACCGACTTCACTGCACTGCCTCCTTTCTAAATGTCACTGTGACAAATTGACGTGTGCTCACAGCAGGCCTCCCAGCAGGTGGATTAGCTGGCTAGGGTCGATTCCCGCAGCTGCTCCGCCACCACCAGCCAGCAGGAAACCGAGGCCGACATAGCCCAATTTCTTTTTCATTGACTTGCTCATTTCCCAGCCCCCAGTCCCAGCGCCTCGCGCAGTGGGCGGGCAGGCCACCTCAGCACGCGGCCAACCTGCACGGCCACGATTTCCTTGTCTCCGACTACGACGCGTCGGGCGCGGGTCAGCGTGCGGGGGTCAACGTGCAGCAGGTCGGCGACCTGCTCCGTGGACAGCGTGGAGGGGGTGCTTCTCGACATTTCAGTTTGCCTTTCACTACATTATCTGTTATCTACCTACATCTTACTACCGCTCGGGGCAGCAAAGTCAAGTATTTAGACTTCACTTTCTTGTTAAGAAACCAGGTGAGGTTTAGAATGGAGCTGTGTCAGGGCATTTCCGCAGGTCACTCGCAAACATGCAGGTGGAAGCGGCGAGGTTCTGACACAGCGAAAATCAACTTGACAAATGGAGGTTTTGACCATGACCACAGGGGCACCCCCGGTCACCTACGGCGACGACACACTCCGTTATCTCCGCACAGCGCCGCCGGAGGCAGTGCAGCAGTGGGTGCGGGAACAGGCGGCGTTTATCCGCGACCTGGACTTGCCCAGCAGCCAGCGCGGCTGGGTTATCGACGAGGGGCCGGTTCCCTTGGAGTTAGCGCCGTACTGGGCTGTCCGCCGCGCGCTGCGAGGGCGTGGCCGCGACGAAGAGGTAACCCGGGCGCTCGACAGCCTCCGCCACCCCGCCGAGGAAGTTCCCGACGGATACGGCACAGCGTTCGTCGCCCGCTGCTCCATCTGCGGCAAGCCATTGACTAATCCGCGCAGCCTGGCGCGTGGAGTCGGCGACGAGTGCTGGGGAAAGGTGGGTGTCCAGTGAGGCCGCGACTGATTACCGAGGAGCGCACCGACCTGGTGCGTTGGCTCGACGAGCAGGGAAAGAGCACGGCGGAGATTGCCGACATACTGCGGGTGAGTCCGTCTACCGTGCAGCGAATGAAAAGGAGCATTTAAAAATGGAAAACCTCAACAAGCCAATTGCGGCGGCAATCGCACTGGTCGCCGTGACCTGCCTCGCTATCGCGGGGCTGCTGACTGTTGCCGTGTACCAGGCGCAGGGCACGGCGCAGCCGCCAGGCGCGGCGCGGGAGGTAGATACGAGCGGCGACAGCTACCCGACGGTTCCCACGGAGGGTGTTGCACCCGACGACGCAGGGAGCCTGTAGCGAGTAGCCGGGAGCCGAGGGGCTGGGAGTAATCCTGGCCCCTTTTTTTCTGTGCGTGGGGTAGTGGAGACGGTCGCTGCAACCCCACTACAACCTCACTACAACCTCGGGGTTGTAGTGGGAGTGATTGGCAGTGACCTAGAATGGGCATAGGCGCAGGTAAGTACGGTTCTGCCACCCCACACCAGGGGATAGCAGGGAGTTCAAGTCTCCCCAGGCGCACACATAAATACCCCGTGACTATGCAGGTCACGGGGTGTTTTCGTTCTCCAGCCCGCCAGATTTTTCGCCCTCATTACGCTGCGTGCCCAAAATCTGCCCCATTTCCCGCCCGAAGCTATTCCAAGGTCGCTAATCTCCCGTGCACGGTGTAGAACCATGACTATGAAAATTGTTGTCTGCGTCGTTTATCCCCGCTATCCGGATAACACTGAA
>NZ_JVPT01000020.1:0-289 GCF_001055915.1 Corynebacterium sp. 212_CJEI
CCGTTGCTCGAGGTTTCCACCGACAAGGTCGACACCGAAATTCCATCTCCGGTCGCCGGTGTTCTCACCGAGATTCTCTTTGAAGAAGACGACACCGTCGATGTTGGCGAGGTCATCGCAAAGGTCGGCGAGCCGGGCGAAGAGCCGGAAGGCGCTGACGATTCCGCTGAGGAGACCGAGGAAGAGGCTCCGAAGGAAGACGCTGAAGAGCCAAAGAAGGAAGCACCGAAGGCTGCCTCCGGTTCCGCTACTGACGTTGAGATGCCGGAGCTCGGCGAATCCGTCACCG
>NZ_JVPT01000021.1:0-3979 GCF_001055915.1 Corynebacterium sp. 212_CJEI
CCTACTGTTGCCGACAAGTGCATCGGCGGCGAAGGTCGTTCCTTCGGCCTGGCCACTACCGTTCCGGGCCCGGCAGACCTGCCTCTGCCAGGTGTTCCAGAAAACCAGCTTGGCTTCATTTTCACTGGCCTGGGCACCAAGCAGCTGGCTAAGCAGCAGGACACAGAGATGAATGTCTACTGGGTCAACGTTGCTAACGGCAAGTACGGCAAGACCACCCTGGAGAACAACGGCATCAACGCCGAGGAGGGCCCGGGTGCTGTCAACGGCACCGCTGACACGGGCAAGGGCGTGGTCATCGCTGTCATGCAGGGCGGTATCACCACTCAGGAAGAGCCTGGTCCGACCAACTGCAGCTACACCCCGACCGCCGGTGTCTTCCCGGTCGGCCTGAACTAAGTTTTTCTAGTTCTCCCCTAGCCCTTTTTGCATCACGTATGCAGAAAGGGCTTTTCTATGCCCAAAAAGGCAACCCCTACACGTTAAGGTATTCGCATGTCCACTTCACCGGCCACTTCGGCTTCGACCGCGGCAGCTCCTGCGCTCTCCCCAATTCGCTCGAGTCAGGACACACATCCTCCGAAAGTCGAGACCTTTGACCTACGTGAAATGGTCAACACCGACCCCAAGGGCTTTCAGCGCAATGTCGACGAGTTCCGAACTCTCACACCCAGCCGCCTTTATATGCGCCGTGGGATGGATCATCCAAAGTTTGGATATCTAGAGTCATTCCTGCTTGCCGACGAGGGGTTGCGCATCAGCATTTATCACTTCCGCCCGGGCGTGAAGGTGGAACACCAACGTTACGTCGATATTGTCAGCATCGACCGGACTGATCCGCAGTGCTGGCGTATGACCGATTTGTATCTCGACATCCTGCAGGCACCGACCGATCCTGAGGCCATAGCTCCCCTACCTGTCGATGCGACCACACAGATTCGCGTTGAAGATGTCGACGAGCTCGTCGCGGCCCACACCCAAGGGCTGATTAGCGATGAACTCACCGAATTCGCTATCGAGACCACGCTGACTGCGCGCGCCGCAATCGCTGCACACGGTGACAACATTGATACGTGGATGCAGACTTTGAACCTCGATGCGACGTGGGCTGATGCTGTCGAGCTTTCGCCCGCAGCCTAAAATGACCACCTCAACAAGGAGTACCGCCCGTGTTCGATAACTTAACCGGCCCCATTCCTCCCGCCGGCCCTGATAGCAATGCGATCATCAAAGCAGTCCGAGCAGCATTTTCCTCCTACTTTGAAGAGTCCGACCCCGGCGAAGCCCAGCTGACCTTCCTTGGTTCTTCGCCACTGAAGATGCTGCGCTTCGGCCCTGACACAGACCGGATTGTCACCTACGCAACACTCGGTTGCAGTGCCGAAGCGATGCAAGATCCGTCCGCAATGGTGGTGGACACCAACTCTGGCCCGCGTGCCGAACTCGTCTTGCCTATTCGTGGTGGACTGGACGAAGTCATCCGCCCGCTGGGTATTCTTGCCGCTTCCCCAAGCATCGAAGGCCTCATCCTCACCGAGGGGGCACTAATCGACTTCGGCCAGCCACTGTGGGATCAGTCGCGCTTCACCGGTTTTGTGCTGTTCAAGGCAGAAATCCCGCCGGTCGCGGTGGAGGAAACCGAAGTCACAATCTTCCAGCCGGTCCCCGCCACGACCAACGAATTTGCCCTTGCTCGCGCTAAGGGCGTTGACGAACTGCGTCGCGTGTGGGAAACCCAAGGTGTCGACTTCACCGACCCGCACCGCACCAGCGCTGTATAAAAGTTAGCTTTTGTGGTGGTTGCCGGTTATCTGCTCGTCGGCAAGCGATAAGTTCAACCTAGCAGTGACGTTTCGCGCCGCGACAGCGTGGTTTAGAGTATGGAATTATGGCAGTCAATTCGGCTAAAGACGTTCCTTTCCATGCGGCGCAGTCCTTTAGGTGGTGGCGGCTCGCGGTATATGTTTACGTCCCAGCGCTAATCCTCACCGTGGTCAGTTCCCTATTGAAATGGGACGCGACTGTTACGGAAGCGGCAAAGGCCAACAACATCGAGGTTTCTGCTGCACAGACCAGCTTGGCCGTGAGCTTCGCGTTTGCGATTCTCGCGCAGACGGCAACGGCGATTGCGTGCTGGTGGCTTGCTGGCAAACTCCTTGAAGGATCGACTGCAGCGCGCACGGTGCTGTCCGTGGCGGCGGCAGTTTTTGTCATTAATGCATCAATGACGCTGGTCGGAACGATTTCCCAGGTACGCTCCGGAGACTCGTCGGCGCTCGGTTTGATTACAGCTGGCCTGCTGATTGTTGCCTCTATCATCGCCGCAACTGCAACCGCCCAGTCCTACCGCGGCGAGCGTAACCAGAAGTTCTTTGTGACGACGTAGGCAGCTCTTAGAGGTTTGGGGCGGGACGGGGATGCCTTCCAGGGCCTCCACCGTCCGCTTTAGGTCGGCGTACATTTTAGGTATGCCCACTAATACTGAGAGCGCCAGAAAGATTCTGAATGGTCTCGCGTCCACCCAATCCCAGCGCGAGGAACTGTACAAATATTTCCACCGGCACCCTGAGCTTTCCATGCAGGAGCACAGCACTGCAGACCGGATTATTCAGGAGCTCGAATCTTCAGGTATTTCCACAAATCGCGTCGGAGACACCGGCATCGTTGCCATTATTGAGAACGGTGCCGGGCCGATTGTAGCTATGCGCGCAGACATTGATGCGCTACCGGTGAAGGAGACTTCCGGCAAAGACTACGCCTCCACGGCAACGCAGATTGATGAAAAGACCGGCACAGAGGTCCCCGTCGCCCACGCTTGTGGGCACGACTTCCACCTGATGTCTTTGCTCACAGCGCTGCAGGCTTTCAACGAAAACCTTGATCAGTGGTCTGGCACATTCATCGGTATTTTCCAACCCGCTGAAGAAACCGCCGAAGGTGCACGCGCAATGCTGGCGGCAGATCTGGAGAGGGCTATTCCGCGTCCCGACGTTTATCTCGGTCAACACGTACTAGCTAGCTTGCCCGGCGGTTATGTGGGAACTCGCCGCGGGCCAGTTCTCTCCTCTGCATTCTCGGTCAAAGTCACTGTGCACGGTAATGGCTCCCATGGATCCATGCCGGAGCTCAGTGTCGATCCCGTTGTCTTGGCATCCACCATTGTGATGCGCCTTCAGACCATTGTCTCGCGTGAGGTAGCGGCCACCGAGACCGCAGTGGTGACCGTTGGTGCGATTCAAGCGGGAACTAAGTCCAACATCATTCCTGACTCCGCAGAGCTGCTCATCAACACTCGTGCCTACAACAGCGCCGTGACCGAACACCTCAAAGAGGCAATCGAGCGCATTGTACGAGCAGAGTGCGTTGCTGCCCGCAGCCCTCAAGACCCGCAGTTCACTTACTACGACCGCTATCCCCTCACGAATAATGACGGGGATGCCACGAATACTGTGCGTGAGGCATTCGACGCGTACTTCGGTGAAGAAGTCTCCGACTTGGACGCAGTGGCCGCCTCTGAAGATTTCTCAATCATCCCCGATGCGCTTGGAGTGCCATATACGTACTGGGGGCTCGGCGGTTTCGCGGATGAGAGCAGCGCCGTTGGCAACCACAACCCAGCTTTCGCCCCTGACCTCCAACCCACTCTTGACCGGGGAGCAGAGGCAATCGTTGTAGCTGCCTGTGCTTGGTTGGCGAAATGAGGGTGTGATTAGCGAGGCTGATGTGTGCGGCTGCTGGCGAGCTGGTGGATGGTGTAGTGCCGGACTCGTGCGGGGCTGGAGTGCCGGACGGCCGAAAAACCGGGGGTTAAGCGAAAAAGTAGGCCCCGGCGCACGCCGACCGGACATGCTTCTTGCTACTTAACCCAAAAACTTACGGGCTGCAAATGTGAAACTGTATGAGTTTATGACACTTTGAAGCCGGTAGGTTCAGGAGGTGAATGCATCACCACTTTCGACCAGGAGAAGTAGTGAAGCAA
>NZ_JVPT01000022.1:0-44015 GCF_001055915.1 Corynebacterium sp. 212_CJEI
GGAACTTCGGCCGCAACGATGCCCGGGGCGTCGGGGGTAGGGCGAATCTGCAGGCCGGTGGATGTGCCGGAGAACATCTGATGCTCGTCGACATAGACCTCGCCAGTAAACCCGTTTGCCGAGGACACTCCGGTAATTCCCGGCTCTGTCAGTAGGGCGTAACCAACAATTGCGTGGCCGGTGTCATCGCGAATCAGCGGCACTGGCGTCGTCGGGCGTGTGAGCGCGGTCGCCGCATCGAGCCCTTCTCCTCCTTCGATGCCCCAGTTTTTGGCCGCGGTCGACGGTGCGGTGGGGACATGTGCCACTTCAATCCACAGGAGGTTCTTGCGCATCAGGTAGGTTGCCACGGTAGCCAGTGCCGCGTCGGTGCCAACGACCACAATTCGTAACGGCTCGCTCGGCTTTTGCGGAGCGGGTTGCGGAGCGCCTAAGTGGTCGACTTTCTTCTGCTTGGAGATTTCCTCCGGCGTCGGAGCTGTATCGACAGGCAGTACGTCCTTGGCCAGGTCGTCGATGAAAGCCAGCTCCTTGCGGGTGGGGATCATCGCGACGTCGTGAAGCGCATAGGCGGGTGGTGCCGGAGTAGCTGGTGCTGATGGTGTGGACGGTGCTGATGTAGACCATGATTGGCGGAGCAATTGGGGAAACGCGGGTACATCGGGGCCACACTGCAGCACAACAATACGCATAGGACTACACTCTAATGCGTCGTCTGCAATCCCAGGAGTTGAAGTAGGACTATGGCCGCAATCATTATCGTCGGTGCCCAGTGGGGCGACGAGGGCAAGGGCAAAGCAACCGATATTCTCGGTGGCCGCGTCGACTACGTCGTCAAGCCCAACGGTGGCAATAACGCCGGCCACACCGTTGTCGTCGGCGGTGAGAAGTACGAGCTGAAGCTGCTTCCGGCGGGTGTGCTGTCGGAAAACGCTGTGCCGATTATCGGTAACGGCTGTGTGGTCAACCTCGAGGCGCTTTTCGACGAGATTGATGGCCTCGAAGCTCGCGGTGCAAAAGCCTCCCGCCTGCGCGTTTCCGGCAATGCCCACATGGTTGCTCCGTACCACCAGACGCTGGACCGCGTGACCGAGCGCTTCCTGGGTAAGCGCGCTATCGGCACCACTGGCCGCGGTATCGGCCCGACGTATGCCGACAAGGTCGGCCGTACGGGCTTGCGTGTCCAGGACATTCTGGATGAGTCGATTCTGCGCCAGAAGATTGAGTCTTCGCTGGCTCAGAAGAACCAGATTCTGGTCAAGCTGTACAACCGCCGCGCTATCGACCCGGATGAAGTCTTTGATTACTTCATGGGCTTCGCCGATCGTCTGCGCCCGATGATTATCGACTCGGAGTTTGAGCTCAATCAGGCTTTGGATGCCGGCAAGCACGTCCTCATGGAGGGCGGCCAGGCCACCATGCTCGACGTCGACCACGGCACCTACCCGTTCGTGACCTCCTCGAACCCAACCGCTGGTGGTGCCTGCGTGGGCACCGGCATCGGCCCGACGAAGATCACTTCGGTGCTGGGCATCATGAAGGCCTACACCACCCGCGTCGGTGCTGGCCCGTTCCCGACGGAGCTGTTCGACAAGTGGGGCGAGTACCTGCAGACCACCGGCGGTGAGGTCGGAGTCAACACCGGCCGTAAGCGCCGCTGTGGTTGGTACGACTCGGTGCTGGCTCGCTACGCCGCGCGCGTCAACGGTTTCACGGATCTGTTCATCACCAAGCTGGATGTCCTGACTGGTATCGGCGAGATTCCGATTTGTGTCGCTTACGACGTTGATGGCGTGCGTCACGACGAAATGCCACTCACCCAGTCGGAGTTCCACCACGCTGTCCCGATTTACGAGACCATGCCTGCATGGGACGAAGACATCACTGGCTGCCGCACCTTCGATGAGCTGCCGGACAAGGCCAAGGATTACCTGAACCGCCTGGAGGAGCTCTCCGGCGCTCGCATTTCCTACATCGGTGTTGGCCCGGGTCGTGACCAGACCATCGTTGTCCACGATGTGCTGGACAACTAGCGCTGGGCAACTAGCGCTGGGTACTTAGCCTGGGGGGCAGTGGCGAACTAGCCGGAAAATAGTCCGGCTTTCGACCCGGCTTTATCGAACTGTTAGATAAAAAATCTTCGGTGTCGAAACTGCTGGCTGCTGTAAAAAAGAACATTTGCTAACCACGAGAAGGCTCTGGGAATTGTCAGTTGACACTGGCATCCCAGAGTCATTTTTGTATCGTAGGCCTCACCGCGTGGTCCAACGACAGAAGTCCAAACGACAGAAGGCGTGTGGTTTTCATGCAAAACACAGGACACCGAGTACAACGACTGGCAAGTTCCGCCGTACTTTCCGGCGCGATGGTTTTCTCCGCAGTAGGTGGAGCCGTTGCAGCTCCCGCGGCTCAGGCGGAACCGGCCCCAGTGCCGGCACCGGCTCCGGCGAAGGCAGATAGCTGTACCCCGAACCCGGCAGCACCTGAAATCCAGGAGGCCCTGGATAAGGTCAACAGGGAGCGTCCGAACAACCATGATGGGTGGAAGTACACTGGCACCTCCAACTTCAGCCCGTGTAGCGATTTGAGCTTTGCTCTCGCAGATCAGGCCAAGCAGGGCAACGCTCAGTCCTCCACTGTGCTGTTGATGTTCCACAAGGGTGAGTTCATTGGTACGGACTCTGACCGGCCTCAGCACATCAACAAGGTGACGCCGACCCCTGATGGTAAGAACATCTCGGTCATCTACCACGACTGGGAGGCCCAGGAGGCCGCAGGTGCGCCGAACGCTGATGCGGCCAAGTTCACCTCTAATGTTCACTTCTTCTGGAACGGCGATCACGTCGTCCACGAGGGCAAGATTCCCGGCGGGGCGAAGCCCGCTTCCTAAGGACTCCCGAGAATTTTCGAGAGCTTTCGAGAATTCTTGGACACTCCCGGGGTCTCTTGAATTTTCCCAAGTAAACTCAATTCAGAGTCGGACATGAGAAAGTAATGCTCCGTCGTAGCTCAGTGCTTGAGAAAACTTGAGAGAACAGAAGAGGTTCCAGCCATGAGTGGTCATTCAGTTCGTCGCGGGTCGATGCTGGTTAGCGCGGCGGTCGCAGGTGTAGTGGCTTTGTCCGGTTGCTCCACTGATGAGACCGCAGCACCGACCTCTGCTTCTCAGGTAGATCAAGAAACGACGACCATCACTACGACCACCACTGTCGAGGATGACAGTGAAAGTGCAGATACCCCCAATCCGGATGTCGATGACAACGACCCCGATGGGGGTTCTTCTGCGCCAACCCAGGAAGAGGCTTTCGAAGAAGCGGTTGCCGACCTGAACTCAATGGAAGGTGGCAATGGCAGCGGTTGGACAGTCACGGACGATACGAACTGGGATACCACCAGCGAGTTGACCTTTGCCTCAGCAGTACAGAATGAAATTACGCATTCAACTACCGCTGGTGCAGTGCTGCTGTTTCATAAGGGCGAGTACGTGGGGACCGCCGGTGGTCCGCAGACAATCAACTCGGTCGAGGGTGATGGCAAAACTGTGACCGTCAATTTCTTCGATGTCAATAAAATGATCGAAGACGGCGGTGCCTTCGCCTTTAAAGACCAGTACAACGCTCCCGTTACGTACTCCTGGGATGGGGCAGAGGTTGCTCAAGAAGGCGAGATTCCAAAGGCAGAGGGGAATTAAACGCTCACCCCGCACTCTCTCCAGATGCGAGTGCTGTCAGGCCGTTTTAAAGTAGTGGCGCACCACACAGTTTTCACCCAGATTTCTGTGTTCCGTAAACCTCCGACGGTAGTTTGTCGACACTGTGTTGTCGGTACTATGCCGTCGCTATGAAGTCGCTAACACTACGCCCAAAGAGGAAAAATCACCGGCCATGTCTTCTCGCAACTCATCTGACTCCATGTTTGACGAACGGACCAAGCAGAGCGAGCAGCCTCAGAATTCACGCGTCCACGGCACGCGCCGCGCAATCGCGGCCATCGCTATGGGCGCGTTTGCTATTTCTCCTATTGCAGCCTGCAGCAATGATGCAGACAACGACGCGGCGTCGTCGTCAAGCAGTGCAAGCGCGGTCAGCACTACGTCGAGCGAAGAGAAGACCTTTGAAAAGCAGCAGGTCGCTGAGCTGAATGCGGCCGCGAATGTGCGGCCGGCTGCGATGGCTAAGCTGCCGGAGGGTTTTGATCTGCAGTCACACCGTGGTGGTCGCGGTGAGTGGACGGAGGAGTCCAAGCAGGCGATGATCAACTCGTTGGAGCTGGGCGTTACGACGTTGGAGCTGGACATCGTCCTGACGAAGGATGGCGTGCCTATGGTCTGGCACGATCCGGAAATCCAAGATGACAAGTGCTCGGACACCGAGCCAGTGACGGAGGGGGATCCGCAGTACCCGTACGTCGGCAAGCTCGTACATGATCTCACCTATGAGCAGGTACAAACCCTGGTCTGCGACAAGAAGCTCGAGGACTTCCCGGATGCGGAGCCAATCAAGGGCAATAGGATGATGACCCTGCCGGAGCTGTTCGAGCTGACTAAGGACAACCAGGACATCCACTTCAACATTGAGACCAAGATCGAGGGCGAAAAGCGCGCTGACTCGGCAGAACCGCAGGAGTTCGTCGATGTGATTCTCGACGAGATTGACCGCGCGGGTGTGGCTGATCGTGTGATGATTCAATCCTTCGATTGGCGCTCGTTGCCGCTGGTCGCGGAACGGAACCCGGAGATTCCGCTGGTCATGCTGTGGGACGAAACCACCTGGAAGAAGGATTCTCCTTGGATCGGCGATGTCAATTACGACGAGGTCGATGGCGACATCATCGAGGCCGCCAAGCAGCTCGGCGTGCAGGTGCTCTCACCGACGCACAGCATTCCTTACGGCAAGACACCGTCGGATTCTGACTACCACCCGGTCGCCACGCCGGAGCTGATTTCCCGCGCACACGAGGCCGGCATGAAGGTGGTGCCGTGGACGGTGAACGAAAAGGAGACCATGCGCGAGCAGATTGCCGCTGGTGTCGACGGCATCATCACCGACTACCCGACGCGACTGCGCGAGGTCTTGGCCGAGCTGAATATGCCGCTGCCGGAGCCTGCTCCGGTGGGTGATGCAGCGATGTCGACGAACTAGTAAACCCGGCCAGCACCAGCGGAAACTCGTCTGTATCCCTGTTTTGCCCATGTTTAGCTCTGCGGGCCGAGCGTGTTTCGTGTCACACTTGACCTTATGACGCGTTTGAAAGTGCTTGCCGACGTTGACACGGGTATCGATGACAGTCTTGCTCTCGTCTACCTCGCGGGGTTGCATACCGCAGGCGAGATCGAGCTGGTGGGTGTGACCTGCGCAGGTGGTAACACCACTGCGGCATGGTCTGCCCGTAATACCAAGTACATGCTGAATCTTTGTGGTTGTCCGGAGGTTCCGGTCGTCAGCGGTTTCGAGGGGCCCGCTGACCGTGAGCTGACCACCACGCCTGAGACTCATGGCCCGTACGGGCTGGGCTACAACCTGGCGCCACCGGCCGTCATCTACGAACCGGGGCGCGCAGGAGCGGCGGATCCGCTGGCGCTGTGGCGCCAGGTCATCGAGCAGGCACGGTCGACGGGGGAGAAGGTGCACCTGCTGGTCACTGGCCCTATGACCACCTACGTGGCCGCTTTGAAGAAGTACCCGGAACTCATGCGGGAGCTCGACGGCGTGACCATTATGGGTGGTGCTGTGGAGTACCACGGTAACGTTACCGAGTTTGCGGAATGGAACTTCTGGGTTGACCCCACCGCGGTCATCGAGGTCTTCGGCACCGCGGGCGCTGTGGCCGTCGAGCGCCCGGAGGATGCCGTGCGCAGCATCGCCACCGCCGCAGGCGCGCCGGTGCCGACGCTGGTTCCGCTCAATGTCACCGAGACCATCACCATTAGTGATACTGAGATTGAATCCTGGCGAGATGCCGGTATGAACCCGGAGCTACTGCGTGTTCTGCGTCGCTCACTGAAGTTCTACTTTGAGTTCCACCAGGGAGTTGGAGTCGGTTACAAGGCGCAGGTTCATGACCTCTTTGCCGCGATGGTGGCCGTCGGTGCGGTGACCGGGGAAGTGGAGAAGATGCGTCTCGTGGGCGTCGATAAGCGAACCTTTGCAGATGAGCCAGCACGCCGCGGCCAGGTGGTGGAGGATTCAGCCGGAGCGGTGGCGAATGTTGTCCTGGCCGCTGACCGTGAGGTGGCGCTGGCTGAGTTCCAGCGGGTGTTCCCGCGCTAGGTTCCCGCCCGTGCCCGCCGCGGTGAATCAGCTCGCTGTCGTATGCTGGAGGCAATCAATTTAACAGCTGCTGGTTGCGCAGCGTATGTGCCGTAGACGAAAGCGAATTTATCTCGATGTTCACCCCTGAAGTCACCGGAACCCCGTACCAGCCGGGAGCAACGCGAGTTCTGCTGCTCGGCTCTGGCGAGCTCGGCAAGGAGGTGACCATTGCTTTCCAGCGTCTTGGCGTTGAGGTGCACGCTGCCGATCGCTACGAGCATGCACCGGCACACCAGGTAGCTCACCACGCCTACGTGTTGAATATGTCGGACCCTAGCGCACTGCGGGACCTGATTCTCCAGGTCAAGCCACACTTCATCGTCCCTGAGATTGAGGCTCTGGCAACCGAGGTGCTGGCAGAGGTCGAGGAAGATGAGACGCTGGACGTCACCGTTATTCCGACCGCACGGGCGACTCAGCTGACCATGAACCGAGAGGGTATTCGCCGCCTGGCTGCGGAAGAGGTGGGGCTGCCGACTTCCCGCTATCACTTCGCCTCCAGCTTTGATGAGTTCACCGCAGCTGTTGATGAGATTGGCTTCCCATGCGTGGTCAAGCCGGTCATGAGTTCCTCGGGCAAGGGACAGTCCACGCTGCGTTCGCCGGAGGATGTCCAGGCCGCGTGGGATTACGCCATGAGTGGCGGTCGCGTTGAGTCCGGTCGCGTCATCGTGGAGGGCTTCGTCGATTTCGACTATGAGATCACGCTGCTGACCGTGCGCTCCGTGGATCCGGAGACCGGCGAGGGGGCAACGTGGTTCTGTGAGCCCATCGGCCACCGTCAGCAGGATGGTGACTACGTTGAGTCCTGGCAACCGGCTGCCATGAGCGAAAACGCCCTGGACAATGCTCGCTCTGTCGCCGCGCGCATCACCAACGCGCTGGGCGGTCGCGGTATCTTCGGCGTCGAGCTGTTTGTCCGCGGCGATGAGGTGTGGTTCTCCGAGGTCAGCCCGCGTCCGCACGACACCGGCATGGTCACCATGGGTACGCAGCGTTTCTCCGAGTTCGAGCTGCACGCGCGCGCAGTGTTGGGTCTGCCTATCGACGTCACGCTGGTGTCCCCGGGAGCCTCCGCTGTCGTCTACGGCGGTGCTGACATCGAGCAGCCGGGTTACACCGGGCTGACGGAGGCCATGGCTATTCCGGAGACCGATATTCGTATCTTTGGTAAGCCGGTTGCTGGCCCGCGTCGCCGCATGGGTGTTGCTGTTTCGACCGCGGATTCTGTCGATGCTGCTCGTGAGCGCGCATCGGAGGCGGCATCAAAGATTAAGGTCGTCGAACTGGGGTAGTTCGACGACCTAGTGTGCGCTGCTGGTGTTGCTTGGGAAAGGAACGCTGCAGCGCACTTTTTTGTGCCCGCTGTGGTGCGTAAGCTACTTGATCTACTTGGACTTCTGTACCGGTGGCTCGGCCGACCAGGGGAAGACGATCCAGTCATCGGTGTGCTTCCAGACGTAGTCCGGTGCAATCTCCGAGCGGGACTTGCCGTAGAGCACAGCGGAACGGACTTCAGCGCCGTGCTTCTTGAGCAGGTCGAGCACCAGATGCAGCGTGCGACCGGAGTCGGCCACATCGTCAACGACCAGCAGGCGGCGGTTGGAAATCGATTCGATGTCCAGGAGCGGCTCCAGCAGAACCGGATCCGGCAGGGTCTCCGCCACGTCGGTGTAGAACTCGACGTTGATGGCGTCAGAGAGCTTGACGCCCATGGTGTAGCTGAGTGCGCCTGCTGGCAGCAGGCCACCGCGGGCCACGGCGATAATAATCTCCGGGTCGAAGTCCGAGTCGACAATCTGCTGTGCCAGTTCACGGGAGGCGACGCCGAAGCCTTCCCAGGTCAGAACTTCCTTGACGTCCAGGTTGGATGAGTCTGCATGATAAGCCATGTATTAACTCTAATCCGAAGATCGACTGACGTGCACAATCAACTGTCCGGTTAGACCCGATGCGCTAGCTCGCGACGGTCTCCACAACAGCTTCGTGCACAGCTTCGGCCACGTCATCGGCATCTGGCTGCTTTGCGACGACCGTGGAGGCCGCAACCATGTCAGCCCACTCGACCAGCTTCTTGCGCTCGCGGCCTTCGGCTTCGCCCGCGGCACGCTCGGCGGCGTCGAGTGCGTGCCAGCCCTCCCAGGTGGTGACCTGGAGGCCCTTGTCGGCCAGGAACTCGTCGACGTCGTTATGCGTGGGCTTTGCAGGTGCGGCCAGGCGACCTGCCTCCCAGTCGGCGATGAGGTTGCCGACAGCTTCGTTGGCATCGCCCTTGGTGTTACCGATTAGGCCGACCGGGCCACGGCGAATCCAGCCGGTGGTGTACAGGCCCTGGATGTGGTTGCCGTCGATGTCGTCAAGCACGCGGCCGCCGGCATCTGGGATGGTGTGCGTGCCGGTGTCGAACGGTACGCCGGTGACTGCGTCGGAGCGGTAGCCGACTGCGCGGTAGACCGCACCGACCGGCCATTCGGTGAACTTGCCGGTGCCGCGGACGCCACCCTCGCCGTCGAGTTCGGTGCGTTCGGTGCGGATAGCACTGACGTGCTGTACTCCATCTTCACCGGTCTCGCCGATGATTTCGACCGGGGACTCGAAGAAGTGGATGAAGAGCTTGTGCGGGGCGCCCTTTGGCTCGCGGATGGCGTAGTTTTCCAGAATCGTACAGACCTGATCGGTGATCTTGGACTCGCGACGGGACGTTTCGGAGGCGGCATCGTACTGGATGTCCTCCGGATTCACGACAACCTCAATGGTGTCAGAGTGGTCCAGTTCCTTCAGCTCCAGTGGAGTGAACTTTGCCTGAGCCGGACCGCGACGGCCAAAGACATGGACTTCGCGGGCGGCATTCTTTGCCAGGCCGTCGTAGACGTTGTCGGCGATTTCGGTGACGTGCAGCTCATCGGCAGTCTTGGCGAGAATACGGGCGACGTCGAGACCCACGTTACCGACGCCGATCACAGCGACCGACTCAGCAGAGAGGTCCCATTCGCGAGCAAACTCCGGGTGGGAGTCGTAGAAACCTACGAACTCACCGGCGCCGTAGTGCTCCGGCAGATCCGAGCCCGGGATGTTCAGATCGCGGTCGCCGGTCGCGCCAGTGGCGAAGATGATGGCGTCGTAGAACTGGCGCAGTTCATCAACGCTGACCTGCTTGCCGACGTCCACGTTGCCCAGCAGTCGAACCTGCGGCTTGTCCAGCACTCGGTGGAGGGACTTAATGATGCCCTTGATTCGCGGGTGGTCTGGCGCAACACCGTAGCGGATGAGGCCGAACGGCACTGGAAGGCGCTCGTAGAGGTCGATGGCGACATCGCGGCCGGACTTCATCAGCGCGTCGGAGGCGTAGATGCCGGCCGGGCCCGAGCCAACCACGGCTACACGCAGTGGCGTGGTGGAGTTGGCGAGATCGGGCAGTGAGGAAGCGGCCGTGTTCTGGGCTGCAGTCTGGTCGTTGGTCATTGGGTGGAATCCTTTTTCTACGTTTTCTTTGTCGCGATTGCTTATCGTAGACCAACCGGTCTATGCTTGCTGAAACAGAATATAGACAAACTGGTCTACAAAAAGCAAACACAAAACACCGCAAGAATCACTGCTTTGGCTTGAGAGGGTTTTGCTGCGCATCGCTTCTGCTGAATGAGCTCTGAAAGGGGCTCGGCGTGCGAGCATCGTGGCAACGGCAGGCTCTGGTTGGGTAAGCGGGGAAGGGCTTGTCATGGAAAAACTCATAGTCTTCGTGCTAATCGGCCTTGGCGCGCAATTAGTCGACGGCACTCTGGGGATGGCTTTCGGTGTCACCGCTACTTCGCTGTTTATTGTCGCTGGTAGTAGTGCTGCCACTGCGTCGGCGGTGGTTCACGTAGCAGAGGTGGGTACGACACTGGCCTCCGGTATTTCACACTGGCGATTCGGCAATGTCGACTGGCGACGCGCGCTGAGTCTTGGCGTGCCGGGTGCTATCGGTGCCTTTATTGGTGCGACCTTTTTGGCGAATCTCGACGGTGATGCCGCGACGCCTGTGACCTCGACAATCTTGCTTTTCCTCGGTCTGTGGGTGATTATCCGCTTCGCCTTTTTGGCCAATGTTAAGCGCAAGAAGAAGGCCTGGGGGGCGAAGAAGCTCGCTCCGCTGGGGCTCTTTGGTGGCCTGCTTGATTCCACTGGAGGCGGTGGTTGGGGGCCTGTTACCACCTCAACTTTGCTCGGCGCTGAGGCTGACCAGCCGCGCAAGATTATCGGTACTGTCTCTGCGGCGGAATTTCTCGTTGCCTTGGCGGCTGTACTGGGCTTTTTGCCCAAGCTGCGGGAGGAATTCACTCAGCATGCCGCACCGGTAATTGGTTTGTTGTGCGGTGGTGTGATTGCGGCACCCTTGGCTGCGTACCTGGTGGGGCGCATTAATCCGCGGCTGCTTGGGATTGCGATCGGCGGCGTGTTGGTGGGGCTGAATATTCGCACTCTGTTTTCGTCGCTGGTTTCTGGGGGCGTACTGACGACAGCGCTGCTCGTGTGGGCTTTTGTTGTCGTTGTGCTGGTGCTGTGGGCGCGTTCGCACGACACTCTTCCGGGGCTGCGTCAGCGGGTCCAACTTGAGCCGACTTCTCAGTCTCCCTCGGCTGATGTGTCTAGTTCTGGATCTCCATCACCCGCTTCGGTTGATGCCGGGGCCGAGGATGCTTCTGAAGGTGTCAAAGTGGGTGTGAAAAACGGTGTCCGCGTGGGCGAAGCGGGGGTTCGCTAGGTATCCGAGCGTGTCCCGGCTTGCACTAGCCAGACTGGTCGGTCTAATGTTGCCTGCAATGCAACGTAGACCAAACGGTCTATAAAGATTAGAAACTAATTCGGTCAACGAGAACAAAACGAAAGTGATTCGGTAGATTCCCCATGAGCTCTCCTACGAAAACCGCCGAGCGTCCAGCTTCCGCAGCGGCTACCCGACGTAAGAAGCGCGCACCGAAGCCACAGGGGCAGTGGCTTATCGACGGCCGCGAGCCACTTAACGACGACGAGCGCATTAAGAAAGAAGATGCTGGCATCGCCGTTAAGCAGCGTGTTATCGACATCTACTCCAAGCAGGGGTTTGACTCCATCCCCGCGGAGGACCTAGCGCCTCGCTTTAAGTGGATTGGCCTCTACACCCAGCGCAAGCAGGGGCTTAGCGGTGAGCACACCGGCGTGAAGACCAACGCCGAGCTGCAGGACAAGTACTTTATGCTCCGCGTCCGCCTCGACGGTGGCCAGACCACCACCGAGGGCATTCGCACCATCGGCGAGATTTCCCGCGACTTCGCCCGCGACACTGCGGACTTCTCCGACCGCCAGAACGTCCAGCTGCACTGGATTCGCGTCGAAGATATGCCGGAGATCTGGGAGCGCCTTGAGCGAGTTGGTCTCGACACCAACTTTGGCTGCGGCGACGTTCCCCGCGTTATTCTAGGCAGCCCGGTTGCCGGTGTTGCGGCCGATGAAATTGTCGACGGCACCAACGCCATCCGCCGCATCAAGGAGGAGTACCTCTCCGGCGACGAGTTCTCCAACCTACCGCGTAAGTTTAAGTCGGCAGTTTCCGGTTCCCCGCGTCTCGATGTCACCCACGAGGTCCAGGACGTTGCCTTCGTCGGTGTCAATCATCCAGAGCACGGCCCCGGTTTCGACGTTTGGGTCGGTGGTGGTCTCTCCACCAACCCGATGCTCGCCCAGCGTCTCGGCGCCTGGATCCCAGAGGACGAGGTTCCCGAGGTATGGGCGGGCGTGTGCCGCATCTTCCGGGACTACGGCTACCGTCGCCTGCGCAATCGTGCGCGTCTGAAGTTCCTCGTTGCCGAATGGGGCGCGGAGAAGTTCCGCCAGGTACTCGAAGACGACTACCTCAACCGCAAGCTTATCGACGGCCCCGCACCCGAACCTTTCGAGGGCGACCGGGACCACATCGGCGTGCACAAGCAGGCCGACGGTCTCAACTACGTCGGTGTTAAGCCCGCTGTTGGCCGTGTTCCGGGCTCTGACCTGGTCAAGCTCGCCGACATCGCCGAGCGCCACGGTGTTTCCCGCGTCCGCACCACCGTGATGAAGGAGCTCATTCTCCTCGACGTCGCCGACGACCAGGTCGACTCCCTGCTCGCAGAACTCGACGAAATTGGCCTGTCTGCCAAGCCTTCTGCTTTCCGACGGGGCATCCTGGCCTGCACCGGCCTAGAGTTCTGCAAGCTCGCACTTGTCACCACGCGCCAGCGCGCAATTGATTTGGTGGGCGACTTGGAGGAACGCCTCGGTGACCTCGACGTCCCAATCACCATTGCGCTCAATGGCTGCCCGAATGCCTGCGCCCGCACGCAGATTGCCGACATCGGACTCAAGGGGCAGATTGTCACCGACGACGAGGGCAACCGTGTCGAGGGTTTCCAGGTTCACCTCGGTGGTTCGCTGGGGCTCGATGCCAACTTCGGCCGCAAGGTTCGCGGACACAAGGTCACCTCGGCAGAACTGGGTGACTACATCGAGCGCGTCGTCAATCACTTCAAGGAGCAGCGCCACGAGGGTGAACAGTTCCGCGAGTGGATTGTCCGCGCTGATGAGGAGGACCTGAAGTGAGTGAATCTCCCAATGGGGTTCGGTCGCAGGGGCCGTCGTCAAGCGAAAAAGACGAGACGCCAGCGCGACTGGGAATCGGTGGCCGAAGCGCACACCCCAATCCGAACCGGGGTGCGGTGATGCATTGCCCTTACTGCGGCGGTGATGATCTGTGGCCCGACCTGGAAACCGATTACGCCTGGCAATGCCGCGAATGCTGCCGGGTATTCACAGTGAAACTGCACGGACATATCGATAGAAAGGTGGCGTCATGAACACGGGACTGAAAACCGCTGAGGTCATTAAGACTCAGGAGGCGCTCGCGCGTGAAGACGCGCTGGACAACCCGGAAACTGCTCGCCGTCTGATTGAGCTCGCACTGGAGTGGGGCTCCAAGCTGGAGACCGCCACTGCTGGGGAAGTATTGGAATGGGGTGCGGAGCACCTGCACACGCCACTGGCTGTGACCCTGTCGATGCAGGACACAGTGTTGGCGGAACTGGCTGCTCGGCACGCGCCGGAGGCAGATCTGATTTTCCTGGATACCGGTTACCACTTCCCGGAGACCCTCGACGTGGCAGAGCAGGTCGCACAGCGTTACGACAACCGACTGCTGTCGATTGAGCCGAAGCGCACCCGCGCCGAGCAGGACGCCGAAGAGGGCGTTGATCTGTACAAGACCGACCCGACGCGTTGCTGCGCATTGCGGAAGGTCGAGCCGCTGTCTGCCGTGAAGCGCCCCTACGAGGGCTGGGTCACAGGTCTGAAGCGCGTCGACGCGCCGACCCGCGCACACACGCCGGTACTGGAGATCGACAAGACTGGTCGCATCAAGCTCAACCCGTTGGCCACCTGGACAGATGAGGATGTTGCCCAGTACATCGAGGACAACGACCTCATTGTGCATCCGCTGACGCAACAGGGGTTCCCGTCGATTGGCTGCGCGACATGCACCGCGCGAGTGGCAGAGGGCGCGGATCCGCGCTCGGGTCGCTGGGCGGGCTCCGAGAAGACTGAGTGCGGATTGCACCTCTAGTTCGAGCGGCTAGCAGACAGCTACTTGCCGCCAGCCACTAGCCGCCCGCCGATAACCGATATCAGCTAAAACAGCGCAGTTACAACAGCCAACACAGCCCCAACAGAAAGAACCCCCATGACTAGCTCAACCACCGTTTCCGTACAAAACCGCCTCGACCCGCGGCTTGCCGAGCTGGAAGCCGAGGCCATCGACATTATTCGCCAGACCGCCGGTCAGTTCGAGCGTCCGGCACTACTTTTCTCCGGCGGAAAGGATTCCGTCGTCGTGCTCGAGCTGGCCAAGCGCGCCTTCGCACCGGCGGGTATCCCGCTGGAGCTGCTCCACGTCGACACCGGCCACAACTTCCCCGAAGTTATTGAATTCCGCGACAAGATTGCCGCTCAGCCGGGCATCAAGCTGCACGTAGCCAAGGTCCAAGACTGGATCGACAGCGGCGTGCTCACCGAGCGTGCCGACGGCACCCGCAACCCCTTGCAGACCGTGCCGCTGGTGGAGACCATTGCCAACCGCGGTTACGATGCCGTTCTCGGTGGCGCCCGCCGCGATGAGGAGAAGGCCCGCGCAAAGGAGCGCGTGTTCTCCGTCCGCGACTCCTTCGGCGGTTGGGATCCACGCCGTCAGCGCCCTGAGCTGTGGGGCCTCTACAACGGTCGCCACGCCGCCGGAGAGAACGTTCGCGTTTTCCCGATCTCGAACTGGACCGAGGCCGACGTCTGGGCCTATATCGAAGCCCGTGACATCGAACTGCCTCCCATCTACTTCGCCCACGAGCGTGAGGTGTTCAACCGCGGCGGCATGTGGTTGGCACCGGGCGAGTGGGGTGGCCCCCGCGACGGCGAGACCCTCGAGGTTCGCACTGTCCGCTACCGCACTGTCGGTGACATGAGCTGCACCGGCGCTGTCGAATCGACTGCCACCACTATTGCGGAGGTCATGGAGGAACTTCGCACATCCAAGCTCACCGAGCGCGGCGCTACCCGCGCAGATGACAAGTTGTCCGAATCCTCCATGGAAGACCGTAAGAAGGAAGGTTACTTCTGATGAGCCAGCCAAATTCCCCAGCTACCCTGATTTCCGCTGACCGCGCCACTCGCGCTCGTCGCACTCTTCGCCTGTGCACCGCTGGCTCCGTCGACGACGGTAAGTCCACCTTCGTCGGTCGCCTGCTGCACGACACGAAGAATATCCTCGCTGACCAGTACGAGGCCGTCGTCGCCTCCTCACAGGCGCGCGGTCAGGAAAACCCGGACCTGTCGCTGCTGGTCGACGGTCTGCGGGCCGAGCGTGAGCAGGGCATCACCATCGATGTCGCCTACCGCTACTTCGCCACCGACGTCCGCTCCTTCATCCTCGCCGACTGCCCAGGTCACGAGCAGTACACCCGAAACACCGTCACCGGTATGTCCACCGCCGAGGCCGTCGTTTTGCTTATCGACGCGCGCAACGGCGTCGTGACGCAGACCAAGCGTCACGCAACGGTGGCCGGTCTGCTGGGCGTTCGCCACGTGATTTTCGCAGTCAACAAGATTGACCTACTGGACTACAGCGAAGAGGCCTTCCGCGCCATTGAGTCGGATGTGGCAGCACTAGCAGAGCGCCTGGGTCTGCAGAACACCTTCGTTGTTCCAGTGTCGGCTCTGGTCGGCGACAACATTGTCGATTCTTCTGAGCACACTCCGTGGTACGAGGGGCCGACCGTGCTGGAGCTGCTGGAAAACCTCAACATCGGTGCCGACCTGGAAACCGATGCCGAGGCTGACCTGCGCCTGCCCATCGACTATGTCATTCGCGATCACGCCACTGAATACCGTGGTTACGCCGGCCGTATCGCCGCAGGTAGCGTGCGTGTGGGCGATGTTGTCTCCGTAGACGCCAACCGTCAGGCTACGGTCACGAAGATCACCGTGGCAGCTGAGGATGTCACTGAGGCCGTGGCCGGCCAGTCGGTGGCCATCAGCCTGGATGCCGAGTTCGACCTCGCCCGTGGCGACCTCATCAGTGGCACGCGCCCGGAAGACGTGCGCCGTTTCTCCGCCGTGGCCGTCCACCTTGCAGACAAGCCGTTGGCAGTCGGTCGCGTCGTAGAGGTGCGCTATGGTGCCGCACTGGTGCGTGGTCGTATCGCTTCCGTCGATGCGCTCATCGATATCGAAACCGGTGAGCCCACCGGTGTGGCTGATCAGCTTGCAGTCAACGACGTCGCGGAGATCACCGTCGAGGTCGCACAGCCGCTGCCGGTCGATGCCTACCGCGTCGGTGGCCGTGTCGGTGCATTCCTGCTCATCGAGCCGGGCACCGGTGACACCCTCACCGCAGGCCTCGTGCGTGGCGCTGCCCAGTAGAGCTGCCAGGTAGAGAAACCAGAAAGCACAGCTAGCGAGCCTGAGGAGACCATCGATGACCGCACTGATTCTGCTTGCGCACGGTTCTCGGCACTCAGAGACCAAACCGGTGCTCGAAGACGTGGTCGCGCTCGTGCGCGAGAAGATGCCGCTCACCCGTCTGGATGCGCCCTCTCAGATTCGCCTCGCCTGGCTGGACCTCGACGAGCCCTCACTGGATACCGTCTGTGCCGAGCTCGCCGCTGCCGGCGAGACTCAGGCACTGGCCGTACCGCTGCTGTTCACCGATGCGTTCCACTCGCGAGTCGACGTTCCCGAGCAGGTTCGACTCTGCGATCGGCATGGTGTTGACATCACAGTGGCTGAAGGACTCGGGCTTGGCGACGGCACGAAGCGCGCCGTCGTAAAGCGAATCATCGAAGCGGCGGAGAATGCATCTTTTTCCTGGCCGGTCGATGCGCTGGTGATGGGGGTCGGCTCCTCTGATGAGGATGCCAATGCGGCGGTGCACCAGTTTGCGGCAAACCTTGGCGGGATGCTGCCGGGACATGTGAGCGCGGCATTCGTGGTCGGTCCTGAGAAAATCAAGGGAGCCGATGCTGTGGCCGCGGCGCAGGAGCGCGCGGCCAAGCGCGGACGCGGACTCGTAGTGGTGCCGCTGTTTACCGCGCCGGGCCTATTGTGGGATCGAGTCATCGATGCAGGCGCTGCCGACGGTGCTGGTCAGGTGGCTTTTGGTGAGCCATTGGCCGAGCTGTTGGCGCCGATTGTGTGCTGCCGCTGGGACTCGCGCGCCGCGTACACGGACGTGAAGGTAGTGGCGTAGCCGACGCTTTTTATCCGTCCTAGTTACTCGCCGTTACTCGCCCTTGGAGTGGGTGACCATCTCATCCCACTCGACGTACTTCTTGCGTTCGCGACCCTCGGCCTCGCCGGCGGTGCGTTCGGCAGCATCGAGCTTGTGCCAACCTTCCCAGTCCAGGTAGTCGATACCCTTGGACTCCAGCAGCTCGTTGACAGCGGACAACTCCGGCTTCGACGGGTTGAATTTCTTGCCCTCAGCGGCATCGGCCAGCAGATTGGCTACGGCCTCATTGGCATCGCCCTTGGTATTACCAATCAGGCCGACCGGTCCGCGGCGAACCCAACCGGTGGTGTAGAGGCCAGTGATGGCCTCGGCTGCTTCATCCTCGGTGTTGTCGGATTCGATGACTCGACCACCGACGTTGGAAATGACATTCTTCACGTTGTCGAACGGGATACCCGGCAGCGCATCAGAGCGGTAGCCCACGGCGGAGTAGACAGCGCCGACCTTCCAGTCGGTGGTCTCGCCGGTCGGCCGCAGCCCGCCAGCACCGTCGTATTCCATGCGCTGAGTGCGCAAGCCTGTCACATGCTGCTGGCCGTCGGTACCCTCCTCGCTGAGGATTTCCACTGGCGACTCGAAGAAGTGAATGTAGAGCTTGTGCGGTGCGTTCTTTGGCTCACGGATGGCGTAGTTCTCCAGGATGGTGCAGACCTGGTCAGTGATCTTGGAGTTGCGACGCATAATCTCGGATGCGGAGTCGTAATCAATATCGCGCGGATCGACAACGACCTCGACGTTCGGTGAGTAGTCGAGCTCCTTGAGCTCCAGCGGAGTGAACTTTGCCTGTGCCGGGCCGCGGCGGCCGAAGACGTGGACTTCCTTGGCCTTATTTGTCTTCAGAACCTCGTAGACATTGTCCGGAATCTCTGTGACGTGCAGTTCCTCACCGGTCTTCGCCAGGATTCGAGAGACATCCAGCGCGACGTTGCCGACACCGACGACGGCCACGGACTCCGCCGAAAGGTCCCAGGTGCGCTCAAAGAGTGGATTGCCGTCGTAGAAGCCCACGAATTCGCCTGCGCCGAAGTGCTCCGGCAGGTCCGCTCCCGGCGTTGGCAGTGCGCGGTCGCCGACGGCACCGGTGGCGAAGATGACGGCGTCGTAATGCTCCTTTAATTCGTCGAGTGTGATGTCCTTGCCGAACTCAACGTTGGAAAATAGGCGCAGCTCCGGCTTTTCCATCACGCGGTGCAAGGCCATGATGATGCCCTTGATGCGTGGGTGGTCGGGGGCGACGCCGTAGCGGATTAGACCGAATGGAGCCGGCATCTTTTCAAACAGATCGACTTCCACGTCAGTACTGGATTTCATCAGTGCATCGGAAGCATAAACACCGGCCGGGCCAGAGCCAATTACGGCAACGCGGAGCGGGCGATTCATGAAGTGTGTCCTTCTTTCTCTAATGCTTTACGACGGCCACGAGGCCGCGGCGTAAGTAGCTGCCAGCGGTGACCTCGTGGGGGAAAGGAGTTATTGGTGAGCTATCGGTTTATTCGACATTCCCAATGGTAGCGCCCCCAATCGTAGCGATAACTTACGAAAAATCGAGAGGCGAGCATCACATCATCGGTGAGATGCTTTTGAAGGCATACAAAACTAAATGTGACCTTAGTCACGTCTAATGTGGGAATTTGGGCTAGTTCACTAGAAAAACCGCATAAAACCCGCGATTATGCGGGAAAATTGTTGGAATCTGCGGGGAAAAGTGTGGCTACCAGGGGTAACCAAAGAGGTTTGAGTCCGCCGTGAGATGTAAGGTGACTCACAATAAGATGAAAATAATGATTTGGGACTCAGCGGGATTAGATTCAGCAGGATTAGAAGCTCAGCATGATCTTGAGCCTCCGGCAGTCCAACGGCTCGAGCCAAGTCAACGTTTAAATAAGTCAACGATTAAGCGCAGTGCGAGAAAGGAACGTCGGTGAGCGATAAGAACGCCCAAGCGTCCACCAACAACTCCGCAGTCCTGATTACTTCAGTGGACCGCGCAGACAATCTGCAAGATGTCATTACGGCATTGTCTGAGGCACTGGGTGGGGCACGTTGCCTCCACACTGTCGGTGGGGCGCACGGCGCCACCGTGGATCAGGTTGTTGTGGATCCGGAATCCGCGCTTGACACCATCGTCAGTGCTGTTGAGGCTGACCGCGCTGCTAACGAGGGGGCGGCTGTTCTGACCGGCTCCGGCAACCTCGATTTTGACTTCCGCATTGCCACCGTCGCCGGCGCCGGTGTCATCGTTGTCGCTGGCGGCGAGGGCTGCCACACAGAGGCCGCAAAGGCTCGCGTTCGTTTGGCTCTCAGCAGTGCAGCTCAGCGTCACAGCGAGGTACTCGCAGTTGTCCTTACAGGGGAGGAGGCAGCTGAGGCTGCTAAGACTCTCGAGCTCGACGTTCCCGTTGTTGCCGTTGACGATGCTGAGGGGCTGCGCAAGGTCGTAAGCCGCGAGGTCACCGCAGTGATGACTCCACAGCGTTTCCAGTGGTGGCTATTGCAGCGCGCCAAGGCTGATAAACGCCACATTGTGCTGCCAGAGGGGGACGATGACCGCATTCTTGAAGCCGCTGATTACCTCCTGCGCGAGGACATCTGTGAGCTCACTATCCTCGGCGACCCGGATGCGATGAAGGCACGCGCCGCCGAACTGGGTTTTGACATCGACGCTGCCCATCTCTGGAACCCGCAGACCTCCGAATATGTTGAGCAGTTCGCGGAACAGTTCGCAGAGATGCGCAAGGCCAAGGGGGTCACGCTGGAGCAGGCCCGTGAGACGATGCGGGACATCTCCTACTTCGCGACGATGATGATTCACAATGGGCTTGTCGACGGCATGGTGTCCGGTGCAGCCCACACAACTGCGCACACCATTCGTCCGTCCTTGCAAATCATTAAGACCAAGCCGTCGGCTTCCACGGTGTCGTCACTGTTCCTCATGGTTATGGACAACTCGCTGTGGGGTTTTGCGGACTGTGCGGTGCTGCCGAAGCCTGCTCCGGAACAGCTGGGTGAAATCGCGGTAGTATCCGCCGAGACTGCAGCTTCCTTCGGCATCGACGCCCGCGTCGCCATGCTGAGCTACTCCACTGGAGCATCCGGCACAGGTGAGGATGTGGACCGTGTGAAGGCGGGTCTGGCCAAGGCCAAGGAGCTGGCTCCGGAGCTCGCTGTCGATGGTCCGCTGCAGTTCGATGCTGCTATTGACCCGTCTGTGGCTGCGAAGAAGATGCCGGATTCCTCCGTTGCGGGTAAGGCAACTGTTTTCGTGTTCCCGGATCTGGACGCCGGTAACATCGGTTACAAGATTGCCCAGCGCTGTGGTGGTGCATTGGCAATCGGCCCGATTCTGCAGGGCTTGAACAAGCCGGTCAACGACCTTTCCCGTGGCGCCACGGTGCCGGACATCATCAACACGGTTGCAATTACCGCTATTCAGGCTGGAGGAAACTAATTATTATGTCCCGTCACGTACTTGTTTTGAACTCCGGTTCCTCCTCTATCAAGTTTCAGCTGGTAGATCCGGAGAAGGACTCAACGCAGCCGCCGTATGTCTCCGGTCTGGTGGAGCGCATTGGTGAAGAAGACGGCATTATTAATCTGAAGTTCTCCGGACAGAAGATTGAAATCACTGAGCCGATCGCTGACCACGCCAGTGGTCTTGACCGCGCGTTCGAGCTGATGGATGAGCACGGTGTTGGTCCGGAGTCGGTGGATATTGCGGCCGTCGGTCACCGCGTCGTTCACGGTGGTCGCCTGTTCTCTGGACCGGAGCTGATTACCGACGAAATCGTCGGCATGATCCGCGACCTTATTCCGCTGGCGCCGCTGCACAACCCGGCCAATATCGTAGGCATCGAGGAGTCTCGCAAGCTGCTTTCGGACGTGCCTCACGTCGCCGTCTTCGACACTGGTTTCTTCCACACCATGCCGCCAGCTGCTGCTCTGTACCCGCTCAACGCAGAGGTCGCATCGAAGTTTGATATCCGTCGTTACGGCTTCCACGGCACCTCGCATGAGTTTGTTTCCAAGCAGGTGCCGGACCTTCTGAATAAGCCGGCAGAGGAAATCAACCAGATTACGCTGCACCTGGGTAATGGTGCGTCGTGTGCGGCTATCCGAGGTGGCCAGGCGGTGGATACCTCGATGGGGCTGACCCCGCTGGCTGGTCTGATGATGGGCACTCGTACCGGTGACATTGACCCGGGCGTCATCTTCCACCTCTACCGCAACGGCATGAGCATCGACGAGATCGACAATCTGTGCAACCGCCAGTCCGGTCTGAAGGGTGTCTCTGGTGTCAATGACTTCCGGGTTCTGCAGGAGCGCATGGATGACCACGACCCGGATGCTTGGGCTGCATACCAGATGTATGTCCACCAGCTGCGCCGCTACATTGGTTCTTACATGCTGATTCTCGGCCGCCTCGATGCCATCACCTTCACCGCAGGTGTCGGTGAGAACCATGTCGGTATTCGCCGTGATTCGATGGCTGAGCTTGAGAACTTCGGTATCAAGATTGATGACGAGCTCAACTCCCAGCCGAATGACGGCCCGCGTCTGATTTCGGCGGAGGACTCGAAGGTCAAGGTCTTCGTGGTACCGACCAATGAGGAACTGGCCATTGCTCGCTACGCAATGAGCTTCGTGGAGTAGGTTTTGAGGCAGGGGCACTGACGAGTAGGCAGGGGCTCCTGTAACCCTCCGTAATCGACGGCTGCTAGATGCCCCATCTGTTGAATCGGCAGCTGTAACTCAACAAAAATGAGCTCGCTCCCACTGCCTTCCAAACTGGAAGAACCTAGTGGGGCGAGCTCATTTTTCACCGCCGGGGCGACTGCGCCTATGCCTCAACAGGCTCAGTCACCCGGTCATCGTTTCAACGCATCAGCGCAGCTAACTACCAGATGTAGACGCCGTCGCCGACCTGCAGGGTATCGAAGTACTTCACAGCATCATCGTGGTTCAGGTGGATGCAGCCGTGGGACATCTGATTAACAGAGCCCTCGTGGAAAGCTTCGCCGTCGTTGGTGAAGTACACCGAGAACGGCATCGGACCGTTGTAAGGACGGGACCACTCATCGCGGACCTTGCGGGTAACGCTCAGGTGGCCGCGGGTGGTTTCGTAACCCGGCATACCGGAGGACATTGGCACCGGACCGTAGGTGATGTTGCCATTTTCCTGCAGCCAGGTCTTCTGGTTAGCCAGGTCAACGCATGCGCGGGCGCTCGGCGGGCACGGGTTGTTTGGCTCTGGGCGTGGTTCAGGGCGTGGCTTCTGCTCTGGCTGTGGAGCAGGGGCAGGCGCCGGCTCAGGCTGCGACGGCTCGTCCTGGCCCCCCAGCAAACCGAAAATCTCGTTGACGACGCGGGTGGCTTCGGCCTTCTGTGCAGCTGGCAACGGCAGGCTGTCGATGGCGTTCAGCAGCTGAGTTTTGACCTTGTCCGCCACCTGCTTGTTGTTTTCAGCGAACTTGAAGTTTTCATTAATCAGAGCGACGACCGAATCCGGCAGCTTCACCGAAGAGGAATCCAGTACCTCAGAGAGCTCAGGGGCAAGGTCGCCCGAATTCAGAGTCGAGATCTCCGGCAGCTTGAGGTCCCGAACACTCTGGCTAAGCGACTGCAGGTCTGGAGAAACCGGCAGGGCAACGGCAGTGCCGGCCCCAATACCAAAGGCGGTGGTGAGGGCTGCAGCGCTGATAATTACGCGCTTAGCGCTGCGGAGAGAGGATTTCGAAGAGGCAAACATAGAGGATATCTTAAACCACGAAAGGCAATTCTCTCTTTATTCACCAATTCTGGGGTGGCGCTCAGGCCCACAACAGCATGTTTGACCAGGTTCGGTAAGGAGCTGTTAGAGAGCTAACGCCAAGTCCGTGGCCGAATGAGATTTGCGATATCCACCAAGTTGTAGCGGTGTCGCGGAAACTGCGAAGAGCGTGCCAGCATCCGTAAGTCTTTTTCCAATCCTTCACGCAGGCCGGCCACGGTAAAGGGCGCATCGAAAAGACCATTGGAGCTAGCTGCATGGTCGAGGTTCGAGCTGCGCAACCAGTTCAGCGCGGACGCCATCACGGCGATGCGCAGCTGTGGCATGCGCGGTTCATTCGTCGGCAGCTCCACCAGACGACGCGCAGCACGGCGAATTCTCGATTCAGTTAACTCGGAGGGCATCCCTGAGGTGAGCATCAGAATCGTCGTCAAACGTGCCATGCGATGGTGACGGGAGTTACCGGGTACGCGGTCAAGCTGGGAGATAGCCATTTCGTGTTGGCGCTCAGAGGCCAGCTGACGAGCTAGCCCGAAGGCGGAGGATACCGTCGTCGGGTTGGCCGCCCACACGACGGCGTAGAGACGCAGGGTGTTGAAACGAATCGTCTGAGGAGACAGGGACTCGCTGGCCCAGGCGGGGGAGAAGATCTCGGGCGTATCGGCAGCGACATTATCCAGCGCGCTGCTCAAATTCGCGGCGGCGCGGGCGACAGCGGGCTCGAGGAGAGATGCGTTGGCGATGCCCAAGCGCTGTTGAATCAACTCGAGAGTCGCTGCCAGCGCCAACTTCGGGGCGGGCTCGCCGGGCAGCATCGTCAGCACGTGGTGGAACGAGGCGAGGGCATCGTTGAATTGGTCGAGAAGCAAATAAGTCACGCCCTCGTACCAGTGATAACGCCAATCGCGCTGCAAACGTTCAGAGACATCGCAGAGGCTGTCGCGGGCCTCATCAATTAATCCGAGGTCCAGTTTCGCACGCACGATGCCCAGTGGAATTTCCACCGAAGAACCATACTCGGGTTCGGACAGAGCATTGGTCAGTGCCTCGATAAGTTCGTTGGGCTCCGTAAATGACGAGGCACTCAAGATGCGCGCACCCGGATCTGTCGGGTTAATCAGTGGTACAGGCAGCGCGAAGGTCACTTCTTGCGGAGTGATTTCCACGCCGCGGGTGATGCCGTCGACAAGCTGATCGGTGCGGAACACCAGGTGCTTGGTGCCGTACGTGGAACGCTGCGGCGAGAAATTCGACACCGCCTGCGGGAATTGCACGCCGTCGCGCACCGCCAGAATCTCGCGCAATACGCCGATGAGCTGCACACTCATCTCTTCGGCAGAACCGAAGCGAGCCTCCGGGTTCTCGTGGCAAGCGCGTAGTAGGAAGCGGTAGAGCGAGTAAAAACGGCGGAATAGAGGCTCTTCGACAGGTGAGGGTAGCCCCGGGTCGTAGACGCCGTTGGTCGCCGGCAACTTCAGAATCAGGGAGGCCAGCGTGCGGCCGACTGTGTAGATATCGCTGGCAATCGTCGGTCCCGTCGTGGCAATCTCCGGCGCCTGGAAACCGGGCGTGCCGTAGATATGGCCGTAGGCGCCGATGCCGGTGACCGCGCCAACGTCGATAAGCGTGACGTGGTCTTCGCTGAGCAGCACGTTGTCCGGCTTCAAATCGTTGTAGACAACGCCGCGCGAGTGCAGGTAATCCAGCGCGGGGAGCAGCTCCAGGATGTAGCCAATCGCTAGGTCACAGGGCATGACGCCGTCTGGGTAGCTCCGTCGCTGCTTGCGTAACGACGGGCCGCCGACGTACTCCATCACAATGAAGCCGGTGGCGCTGTTGGCGTCCGTCTCATCGATGAAGTTGATGATCTTCACAATTCCCGGATGCGAGATTTCCGCGAGGAACTCGCGTTCCGCCTGGACTACGGCGAAATCCTTCTCGTTTTTCGCTGCTATCATGCCCTTGAGCACGACCCAACGATCCGAGACATTGTGGTCAATCGCCAGGTAAATCCAGCCGAGCCCGCCGTGGGCAATTGGGCCTACGATCTCGTACTGATCCGCCACGATATCGCCGGCTTTCAGGCTCGGCGCCGGCTTATTCGTCGCTCGAATCTTCTCATCACTCATTACTGCATCGCGCGGATCCTGCGTTGTGATGTACGGCAGGTGCACCATGCCGTCGGCGACAGTGCGTCCGCGGTGTGCATTCGATCGCCTCCGGCGGAAGTCCTCCAACGCTTTCCGGTGCGAGGCCATCGACGGATCTGGCGTCTGGGCGCCGGGTTGGGTCGTCGCGCTTGACGACGAGCTCCCGCGCCCCAATAATTCGGCGATATCGAACTCTTCGTCATCGTCATCATCGTCCGCAAAAGGGTCGAAGGCGACAGCGGCAGTGCCGGGCTCTTGTTCGTCGTCTTCATCGGCGAATGGGTCGAAGGCGGCGGCCTGAGTGGCAGCTGCCTCTGCCTCTGCGTGAGCATCCTCCTGGGGCTCCGGCGTGTACTGGGGATGCTGGGCTTGCTGGGCATGCTCGGAGTACTGGTTTTCGTCGCTCATCGGTTATCCACCTCGCCTTCTGGAGCAGCTTCCGGTGTGGGGGAGATTCCAAGTATGTCTTCGTCGTCGCTGTACTGTGGCGATGGCTGTGTACCGCTTGGCAGGAAGGGGCCGAACCAAGTGTCGTAGAGGGACTGCCAGGTGCCGTCGCTCGCCATACGCTCCAGGGTCGCGTTGATTTGGCGAACTAGGCCTGGGTTCCCCTTGGATACACCGGCCGCGTAGCTTTCCTCGTTCAAGCCCCGCTGGACAATGGCGGTAGCCGGATCTTGGTCGTTGATACCAGCGAGGATGGTGTCATCGGCAACGACGATTTCTGCCTGGCTGTTTTGAAGTGAAATGAGGCAGTCCGACCAGTTACCGACCAATAGCAGCGTATTGTTCGGCGAGAGCCGTCGAATCAAATCCTCGGTAGTGGATCCCCGGGAAACGCAGATGCGACCGTCCTCGACGTCCTCGGGGGAAGCATCGCCACCCGGCGAAGAGACTAGAACTCCAGCTCGTGCTGTCAAATACGGTGTGGAGAACAGCACCCTTTCGCGCCGGGCATCGGTGACCGTCATAGTGCGCAAAACGACATCGACAGTGCCGTCTTCGAGTGCGGCAGTGCGTTCGTTGCTGTCGACGAACCGAAACTCGACAGCATCGGGATTGTCAAAGATGTCCCGGGCAATCTCTTGTGCCAGGGATACTTCAAACCCCGAGAGCTCTCCGCTGCTGAAGTCGCGGAAGCTGAGCAGGTTCAATGATTGGTCAACACCAACGATGATGCGGCCGCGCTGGTAAATCTCCGGGATTCGCTCTTCCGGTGTTTGGTCATCGGGGGCGAGTGTGGACAGATCTGGGGTGTTGGCTTCTGCCGCAGGCTTCCTCGAGGAGGCTTTGTCGTAGAACGCGCCCGGTGGCAGGGGGAAGTCACCGGTGGCCTCCAGGATTGTGCGCGAGTAGGGATCGTCGGCAAGCGAATCGGTCGCGCAGGCACTGACGGTGAGCCCGGCGATGGCGAGTGCACCAAGGACGGCCCCGCGCCGCCAACCGGCGAGACTGTGGAGCGACGGGGAGAACGAAACAATCATAGGTACTCCAGAAGCCGGTGTCGGAAGCCGAAAACAACCAGAACTGCCGCGATGACGGTCAGCGTAACCGTGGCGAGGGATAGTGCCGCGATAGCGCGACGGGATTGGTCGAGGTTCTCACGGGCGGTCAGGCGGGACTCGGCGATGGAATTCTGTAGCGACTCATCGACCTGGTTGAACGCAGTCGCCGACGAGCTGGCATTATCCACATCGGTCGCGATGCGAACCGCACCGGCGTAGTCGCCTGAACTCAAGTGCTCCATCATCAGGTTGTGGCCGGACTCCCAGCTGTAGATACCGTGGATAGCGGCTCTGACATCGTCGTCCGGCGCGTTGGCGTCCACTCTTTCCAGCTCGCCGACCAGGGTGCGCACCGACTGCGAGAAGGACTCCGCATCCGCGGGCTGACGGCGCACTAAGCCGAGGGTTTCGCTGGCGCGTAGCTGCTGGGCATCAATGCGTACTTGGGTTAGGGCATGAACGTCCGGGCGCTGCTCTCCGAAGAGGGAGTTAGACTGCCACGGCTGAGTGGTGGCGATTCCCACACCGACAAGTGCGATGGCCATCAGCATGGTTGCACCAAACAGGCCGACGTTGAATAGTCGACCGGTGCGGCGAGTCAGCCACCACTGTGTGATTAGCAGCATCAAAATTGCCGCTGCCAGGCCTGACATCGGGAAAAGAGGTGGCTTCGATAGTTCGCGCTGCTCCTCATTAGTCGTGGTACTGGTGCGTTCGTAGAGCGACTTTGCAGCTGGCAGAATCTGGACCTGCATCAAGTTTGAGGCAGAGGCGAGGTACGCGACACTGACGGGGTTGCCCTGGCGCGCATTCGCGCGAGCTGTCTCGACCATGCCGGTGTAGACCGGCAACAGTCGCTGTACAGTCGCGACATCCTTCATCTCTGGATCATCGACGTTTTCAATGCCCGTAGCTGCGCGGGTAGCGGACATGGATGCTTGTGCGATGACATCGTCGAAGTTGCTGACCAAGTCCTGGCTGCTGTTGAGTGTGCCGCGGGAAAAAGCGGTGTTGGCGGACGCATCGGCAATCGTCAGCGAGGCATAGAGATTCTGCGAGGCATTGGCCATCGGCTCGCTCAGTTGCGAAATTCGGGTGAGCTGCTGCTGGCGTTGCGAGGTTGTTTGCCACATGGATAGGCCGGCTGCCAGGATAGCGACGATGAGGATGAGGGCGACTATGGTCAATCGGCCCGGTGACGTTATCAAAAATGACGCTGACCGGCGCACATACGTGGCCGACGGGCCGAGCTTGTCATAGAGGCGCTCACCGAGAAAACGTGTCAATCTCCGGTTGCGCGGGCCAATCTCCAGGGCATCCACGCGCAGGTCTGTATCGCGCGGAGAGTCTGCCAGGGCTGTTGGGGTTGCGGCCGTTGCTGGGGCATTAGCCGAGGACTCTGTAGTGTCCAGAGCAGTTGATGGTGCCGCGCTCTCGGGAGCCGGGGTGGCGGCGGGAGTATCTTTCGATTCCTTTGCCGCCTGAGCCGCAGTGTGTATGTCTAAGCTTTCGCCACCGGGAGTGGTGCGACCGCTGAAACGAGTTCGGCGTGGAGCGCGATTCTTGCGGTGGAATGGGTTTCGGCTTTTGTCGTGGGCGCGGGAATGAGGCGCACTTGAAGTGGTTTCACCCATGTGCACGTGTCCTTCCGACGTGACCGAAGTCGCCTGCGACAATCTCTCCGCTCAGAGCAACGTTAGTTCCTTGCAAATCTTAGTCGCTCGGGCTTGTGACGGAAAACACAAGGGTATCTGGCGTAGGGTGGAGACATGCTTCAGGATGGAAATGGTTGGGCGGCCGGCCCCAACGGTACGCGCTGCTGGGGACGCTTCGGAGCTGCAGGGCTGCTGATTGTGAGCCCTCAGCGCACGGTGCTTATGCAGTATCGAGCTGACTGGACATCGTTCCCCCTAACGTGGGGTGTTCCTGGTGGGGCTTGTGATTCTCATGAGACTCCTGAGGCGACCGCGCTGCGTGAAACGGCTGAGGAAACTGGGCTGCTGGAGCATCAGCTTCGCATCCTCGACACGCAGGTCACCACCGGGCCCTTCCCGGCCGATCCGGACCGCCCCGAGCTCGCCGGCGGCTGGAAGTACCACACGGTCTACGCACTAGCTGCCGAAGAGCTGGAGACGAATCCGAACGAAGAGTCTCTAGAGCTGCGCTGGATTCCGCTTGACGACGTCGACAGCCTCGATCTGCTGCCGCCTTTTGTGGAATCGTGGCCCCGGGTGCGCGCGCACCTCGAGAAACTGCTGGAGGCCCTTGACTAGGTGTCGGCTTCGCACCTACCGGCGCTCTCTGCGTCGACTACTTGGAGTCGGCAACTGCTGCTGCGCCAGCAGCCAGCGCGGTGACGGTCAGGACGGACGGCCATGCGCCAATCTTCTTGGCCAGCGGGTGTGAGAGGCCGAAAGCGCCGAGGTAGGCGGCCACCAGACCAGTGGCTCCCAGGGCGCCGGTCTTTGCGTTCCAGGTGCGTGCTGCATATGCGCCGGCGGCGCCCAAGATGACGCCACCGAGCGGGCGAATGCCTGTTTCGCGAGCGGTGAGCCAGCCGCCGATGAGGCCGGTGGCCACCAATGGAGCGGTCTTTACGTTTTTTGCCTTCTTCAAAGTAATAGCCATGAGCATCATCGTACCTAGTAAGAAGGGTTTAGCGGCGCGCTTTTAGAACGGCTCCTGGCGGCGCTGGTGCTCCTCAACATAGCTTTCCGAGTGCTCCGCCAGCTTCAGCAGCGAAGGCAGTGCCTTAATTAGCGCACGCACGTCCTTTTGCGACATCGTCCGCACAATTTCGTACACCAGCGCACCCCAGTGGTCGATAAGTTGCTCCAGCAGGGTCTCGCCATCGCTGGAGACATAGAGGTTCTGCGCACGGCGATCCTTTGCATTGTTCTCGCGTTCAATCAGCCCGTTGTCGAGTAGACGGCGGACTGTTGCCGAAACGTTGGACGGGCGCAGGAAACGCAGGCGTGCAATGTCGGATACGCCGCAGCCCGGGTGGGTCGAAATAAAGTGCAGTACTTCCATTTCCGACTGGGAAATGTCCATCCTGGCATTCGGGCGCTCACCGAGGCGGCGAGTCGACGCAAGGAAGTCATACAGGCCGATGGAAATCTTCTGCACGCTTTCGCGCAGGGATTCATCGGACTCAGTTGAGTCATCCGCGGTGGGGAAGCCGCTCGCTGGCTCCGGGGTGGTGGTGCGCTGAGGGGAGCGTGCAGAAGTCATGATCTTCCTTCCCGACGTAATGAATTGATGTTCTGAATAAACACCTTATATCGTCGAAATAACTTTCTGTGGTGAAAATTTGTAGATTGAACAAAAAGTTAGACTCATAAGTGTTGTGCGGGTGCTTTATCGCACATTTCTGCCCCTGATTTTAGGGGCTGGCAGCAAGGACTCCGCTTTACGACGGCCCCAGCGACACCCCCTAGTAGGAACTAGGCCTACGCGCTTTTCCGCCGCGTTTATCTACACTTCGTAATCCACAATCACCGGAGCATGGTCGGATGCGCCTTTGCCCTGACGCTCTTCGATGTCGATGAATCCGGCGGACGCCTTTGCCGCGAGGGCGGGGGAGGCGAGCTGGAAGTCGATGCGCATGCCCTCATCCTTGAAAAAGCGGCCAGCCTTGTAATCCCAGTAGGTCCACTGGTTTGGAGTGAATTGGCGAGTTACTTCCTTCATACCCGCCTGCTCCAGCGCATAGAAAGCTGCGCGTTCAGGTGGTGTGACATGTGTTTTCCCCGCGAAGGCTGCCATTGACCAGACATCGCCGTCGGTCGGGGCGATGTTGAAGTCGCCGCCCATCATGAAGGTGGCCTCCGGGTCGTCGTCAAGCGTGGCGATGATGTGCTGACGGAGCCGCTCCAAAAATTCGAGCTTGTACTCGAAGTGCGGGTCGGTGATGTCGCGGCCGTTCGGGATGTAGAGGCTGTTGATGCGCACGCCACCGCAGGTAGCAGCGATATGGCGGGCCTCCAATGCGGGAGTTGCGTCGGGGTCCTTGTTGAAACCGGGCTGACCGGGGAACCCTGCCTGGATGTCCTCAAGGCCGACGCGGGAGATGATGGCAACGCCATTCCACTGATTCAGGCCGTGGTGGGCGACTTGGTATCCCAGCTCTTCAAAAGCAGCGGTGGGAAATTGGTCGTCCCTGCACTTGGTTTCCTGGACGGCCAGGACATCAATGTCATTCCGGCGCAGCATTTCCACCATTCGGTCGAGGCGGGTTCGAGCCGAATTGACGTTCCAGACACAGATTCGCATATCAACGATTGTAAAAGGGGAACGAAACGGCGGCCTCATGCGTTGAATAAAGCAGTGACAAAATAGGCGGACAAAAGCGGACTAGATGGGCGGAAGCCCGGTAGGAAAGGGAGTTTCGAGGTTGGCTAACTGGGACGATCGCCGTTACGGCGGCGAGTACAGTCCGGCGGATTACCTGAGTAGTAGTGGCAGGAATGCTTATCGGGAGCACGACACATATGCGGCGTACGGTGCGGCAATGCCGTACCAGGATGTGCCATATCCGGTAGCAAACATTCCGGTCGGCTACGAGAGCGGGTACCCCGCTAGCTACGGGGTGTCTTCCTTCGGTGAGCTCAGCACTAACCCCAAAGTTGCACCGCTGACCGCTCAAATGGCAGTACACCTGGGCTTCGACCCCAATCTGGCCAATGCCCCTGTGGTGCGTCGTGGTGGTGCGCTGCTGGTGGATTCTGTCATCTACACTGCGTTGATTGCCTCTATTGCAGTTCTCGCTAGCATCGCGGGGACATCGGACAGCGGCGTAATGGTGATGCTGATCAGCCTCTTCCTCGGTCCCGGTGGTTTTTACCTCTACCGCGTGGCGGGAGACTCCATCTTCGACGGTTCTCCGGGTAAGCACGCCATGGGCATGAAAATTGAAGGTGCACACGGGATGCCAGTTTCAGCCCGCGATGGTTTTGTGCGCAATGCCTGGATTCTGCCGTCGATGATTCCGGTCGCCGGTTGGTTTGTCTCTGTGGGCCTGGCTGGCTGGATTGCGATGGCTGCCTCACGCGATCCGCTGGGGAGAGGTCGTCATGAACTCTCGGTTCGCACTCGAGTGGTGGAAAAGCCGGAGACGCGCGAGCTGCAGCGCGGACAGCGCCGCATGGACAATCGCATGGGCAGCAAAGAGCAGCAGGGCAAGCAGCTGAAGCGGACTAAGCGGGTTAAGCGCGGGAAGTAGCGCGATCATCAGGGTGAGCGGGGAAGGGGCGAAACGTGAGCCCCGAGGCCTAAGCCCCTGTCAGCTCCGCGTAGCGGTGCCGGTGGTGCTCGGTAAAACCGAGCGTCCGGTACAGCGCAATGCCAGCCTCATTCGAGCCCAATACCTGCAGATATGCAGAATCTGCCCCGTGCTGCGCACCCCAGTGCATCATCTGAATTCCCAGTAGGGTGCCAAGTCCTCGGCGGCGCATATCGGCTGCGACTTCCACGGCGGAGAATCCGAGCCACACGCGGCCGTCCTCCGATTCGGTCAGCGTGCCGCGCGTAATAGCTACTGTGCGCATGCCCTCAAGTGCACTGTCATCAGGGACTTGGAGCCGCCCGAAACACATGCGGCCATCAATTTCATTGCGCAGGAACTGCAGCGCATGCTCGGGCAGTGTAGTGCCGCGGAAATGGTAGAGCTCCAGCCAGTCGTCGTCAGGCTGATCAGCGATGTCCACCTGCACGTCTGCCAACTCGTTACTGTTCGATTCAGCTGCCAATTCAGCAGGCGGCAAATCCCCATCGAGTGAGCGCGTCATAACCACAATGTCCGGCCCGACCGTCCACTCCGGCCCCGCGACCAGCGCCTGTGCAGGTTTGGCGATTCTATCCGGAATCGCAATCCGCACCGGCAAATCGTGGGAATTGTAAAACGACTTAATCTTCTCCAACGGCACCGGCTGAGTGCTGGCTCCGGGTTCGAGCGGCAGCGCGGAGTTGGAACGCTCCGTGATGCCATCGCCCGCACGCAGTAGCCAGCCCGACTCCACCACGTGCGCGATACCCGGGAAGGCCTTTGCGGTCGCAGTTTCCACGGCGCGAATATCCGAATTGCGCACCGGATGATCCGGTAGAGCCTTCACAATCAAAATGTGCTTATCGCTAAAGTTCACCGCTGCCACGGACTCGTCGGCACGCACACCGGCACGAACCTGCGGTCGCACGACGAACGGATCCATGCTGAGCACGTGCCCAATGACGTCCGTAGTCTTCTTGCCGCTGGCCAGCGCCTCTTCATCGGTTAGCGCGCGCCGCACAATGACACGACGTCCCACCGCCACTTCACCGACACCCCAGCGGGAAATCGGGAGCTTCTGTGCTGCATTTTCGCTTGCCGACGACTCCAATTGCCTATCCGCCACGATTTAATCCTCGTGGCCGAACGGATCCGGATCCACGCCCGGCATCCAGGTCAGGCCGCTCTCGGTCCAACCGGCGCGCTTGATTTCCTTCTTGGCCATGCGCTTCCAACGACCGGTGAGGCAATCGGTGTAGAGGAACCCGTCCAGGTGGCCGACCTCGTGCTGCATGCAGCGGGCGAAGAAACCGGTGGCCTCGATGCGAACCTCTTCGCCGTTTTCATCCAGACCGGTGACGACAGCCTTCTCCGCGCGGTTGGTGGGGAAGGACAGGCCGGGTACAGAGAGGCAGCCTTCGTCATCGGAGCCGTCGTCGTTAGGCATGGTCTTCGGGATTTCACTGGTGGTCAGCACCGGATTGATGACGCAGCCGCGGTGCCAGACATCGTCGTCATCGGGGCAGTTGTAGACGAACAGGCGCTTGCCGACACCCACCTGGTTGGCAGCCAGCCCCACACCGTGGGCGCGGTCCATGGTTTCGTACATGTCCTCGATGAGCTCACGCAGCTCGGAGACATCCTCGGTCACCGGCTGGGTAGGAGTGTGGAGAACGGGGTCTCCGGCAATCACAATGGGACGGATAGTCATGCCGCTGATTCTACTCGGCGTCCATGTTTTCTAAATCGCCTGGTGATGCCTGAGTTGTGTCAGGGAGTTGTAGGTGGGGCGTAGGTGAGGCTGGGTGGCTAGATCTGACGATGTATCTTCACTAAGTATCTGCATAGACAGTGTCGTGCAGAATAGAGGATCAGGGCGAGCGAGAAGGAAAGCGGGGTGCGGAAAGTGGTGAGCAAGGAGCCCATAGGTGGCAGCCACGAACCTGAGGCCGAGCGGCGGCTTGACTCATCCGAGCATCTCGGACTCGTGGGTGATACCAGCGGCATTGAACCCGTTTTGGCTCAGAAAATGCTGGATTTTGAGAAAGAATGGCTGAAAGTTGCCCGCCGTGGACCGCGTATGGCCGGTGCGCGACAGGAGGCAATTCGACGTCGCTTTGCCGAGGACTTCGGCAACAACACAATCCGCTACCACCAGGTACTTTCGCGACTTCTCGACTCTCCAGCAGCCGAAGCAGCCGAACCCGTGTTGGTTCATCGGCTGCGCGCCGTGCGGGACAACCACGACGCATAAGGTTCAAGTTTCACTTCACGGTTCGGCGGCAGAACATATAGGATGTGGGATGTGTCTGACCAACTAAACCCTCAGAATTCGCCGCGTCCGGGCCGTCATCGACTCGATGACGACTACGACGACTTCGATGAGTACAGCGATTACGCGGAGGCTCCCGCCGCTGGCGGCGCTCACGCGTACTCCGAGCCGTCGGATGCTCAACACGCAGCTCCCAGATCTGCGGCTCCGGCCGCTGGCGCAGCCGCTGCTGGTGCCACCGCTGCCGCCACTACCGGTGCTGGCTCTCGGGCTGCTGCTAGCAATTCCGCAGCTGCTGATGGTGTTGATGACGGCGACATCGGCGACGGTGCCGGTGATGGCCGCTACATGCGTGTTCTCGCTATTGTGCTGCTCGCTATCGGCGTGTGCCTGGTCGCCTACGGTGCCTACGCACTCAGCACGCGTGGCGACGATGCTGAGAACACCGGCCAGAATGACACCTCGGCATCCGCTCCGGCTGACTCTGGTGCGCCTGCTGAATCGGCCAACGGCAGTGATCCGGCAAAGGATGGTGCTGCTGGAGATGGTGACGGCGAGGTCCTGCCGCCGCCGGCAAATGAGCCAGGCAAACCGGTTCCTCCCGCGGAGAATCCGCCGGCACAGGATGAGGCCAACGAAGCGCCACAGATTGACCGCAAGACTGTCAAGGTCAGTGTCCTGAACAACTCTGAGGTCGTGGGCCTTGCCGATGACCTGTCCAAGCAGATGGGTGAGCAGGGCTGGGGTGCCGGCGAGACCGGCAACGCTCCTGAAGAGAAGATGGGTGTGTGGGAGAAGACCACCGTCTACTTCGACCCGAGGAACGAAGAGGAAAAGGCCGCTGCTGAGCAGATCGCGCACGACAACGGTTGGGAAGCCGCACCTCGCGATGACCGTCTCCGGGACGCTCCGGCGGGAATCGTCGTGGTCGCCACTGACCCGGCTCACTAGACTCCCGGCCCACCGGACTTCGGTCTCTCACTAAGGTCTGCGGCCTAGGCGTCAAGACCTGCCGCCGTGGTACGAAGCCCCCCCCATAGCTTCCCAAGCCCCGCGTAAGCCACACATTTCATGGCTTAGGCGGGGCTTTTGCATATTTTGCAGTCTCAAACAGATCACGGCTGAAAAAGGGGTACTAGTATTCTGCTAGTAGCCAGTGAGGTCTGTGAGGTTTTTATGTTCGCCGTAATGCGTCGTCGCGTTGCTGTCGCCACCGCGTTGGGTTGTGCTGCAACACTGTTGGTTTCCTGCTCAGGGGTTGAATCCAGCAGCAACAAGGACGGGAACGCGGACGCGTCGTCAAGCACTGCGCCAGTGAGCGTAGATCCGGCTGCACCGAAGCTGACCGAGCGAGTCAGCGCCTATAACTTCATCCGCACAAACGACGACGGATCAATGAAAATGCTGGCAACTGTCCAGGTCATGAGTGCCAAGGGGTGGATGGGTCTTTCCGACGAAAAAGGTCAGTTCACTACCTTGGATAAGGGTAAGTACACAGTGCAGGCGCGCGGTGCATCTGGCTGCAGTGGCATAGGCAGTCCCGCAGCTGAGGGGTTGGGTGTTATCGGTGAAGTGCACGTCGATGACAAACGGAATGCAGATGTCTGGAACGTGCCGTCCAAGGTGGACGAGGACAGTTTCACCACAGTTGCGCTTGTCGATTCCAACGGTGACCTTGCCTCCTGCGCAAAAACCGTCACCTGGACGGAGCCCACTGAGGAAAACGACTCCTAGTGTGAAAAAATAGCGGTATGACTGAGCAATTTTCCGGATCGGCGCAGCCATCTCTGGGAGTGGAATGGGAAGTGGCGTTCGTTGACCGACGAACGCGCGACACCGCCCCCGCTGCCGCCGAGGTGCTCGACATCATCGATGCGGAGCATCCCGGGCATGGGCTCCAGCGCGAGTTCCTCGCCAACACCGTGGAGCTCGTCACCGGTGTGCACATGAACGTGCCCGATGCCGTAGCGGAGCTCCAAAGCCAGCTGGATATGGTTCTCGACGCCGCTGACCGCGTTGGGGTGGATGTGTGGTCATCGGGCTCGCATCCGTTCGCCCGCGGTACTGCTCAGCAGGTCAGTGCCAAGGGGCACTACTCCGAAATTATCAACCGCACTCAGTGGTGGGGGAACCAGATGATTATCTGGGGAGTCCACGTCCACGTAGGCATTAAAGACTCCGAACGCGTTTGGCCGATCATTCAGGCTCTGGCAACGAAGCTGCCGCACATGTTGGCGCTGTCTGCCTCCTCACCGGCCTGGAACGGCGAGGATATGGGTTACGCTTCCAACCGAAGCCTGCTCTACCAGCAGCTTCCCACCGCGGGTCAGCCGCCGGCGATTTACACGTGGCCCGAGTGGGAGTCCTACATGCACGACCAGTCCCGCTCCGGCGTCATCAACCACACCGGCTCGATGCACTTGGACATCCGCCCGGCATCAAAGTACGGCACCATTGAGATTCGTGTCGCCGACGCCACCTCTAACCTGCAGGAACTCGCCGCTATCGTGGCATTGACGCACTGCCTGACGGTTTACTACGACCGCATGTGGGAGGCTGGCGAGGAACTACCGTCACTGCAGTCCTGGCACATCGCCGAAAACAAGTGGCGCGCCGCTCGTTACGGGATGGACGCGTTGGTCATCGTCAATCGCGATACCGACGAGCGGTGGGTTCGCGATGAACTCCGTGAGCTTGTGGTTCAGCTCGCCCCGCTTGCCGACGAACTGGGCTGCCGAGCCGAACTGGAATTCATCAACAACATCGTGGAAATGGGCGCGGCATACGAGCGTCAGCGCACTGTGGCGGATGCGGCCGGGGCGCTGCCTTCCATGGCTACCGAGGACGACGTACGAGCGAACGAAGAGCGCATTGGCCACACCCCGTGGCGGGCCGCTGTGGATCTTGCAGTGCAGGAACTGCGCGCCGGGCATCCGATAGCGCCTGCAGATTTCCACGAGCAGGTGAGCGACTAGCCGTCGTTAAGCGGTGTGTGCCTAGACAAAAATAGTGACTAGGCTTATAGCACTTTTGAGGTGCATAAACCTAGTCACTTTGTCATAAACTCAGCCAGTAACTTAAGGCCATTGTCCTCTCGTTATTCCCGGCTGTCATCGCGGGCCAGGCTGTCCTCGTCGACGAGCCTCTCCTTGAACGCCTCGTGGCCAACGCGGTTACTAACAATCGGCGATGTACCCAGAGCAAACAGGATAATCAGGGTCAACAGAGCCAAGTCACTGCTAGTAGTTGTGTGAGCTGACGCGTGCGTGGCGACGTGCACAAGCGAGCCCGACAGCGTCAAAATTAGCCCCAGTGTTTGTGGCTTGGAGGATGCGTGCATCCGACTGATGGTGTCGCGGAAGCGTATCAATCCCACGGACGCTGCAACGCACAGTAGCATTCCGGTGAGAATCAGTGTGATGGCGATAATGTCTGCCACGAGAATCATTTGGACTCTCCCTTCGCTGTTTTCGGAGCCGTTGTCGGTGTTGCCTTAGGCGCCGCTTTCTGTGCGGTTTTCTTTGTGGCGACCTTTCCGGCTGCTTTCGTCGCACCCTTCCGGGAGCTCTTTGCGGGCTGCTTTCCGTCATCCGGAACACGGAACTTGGCGACCGCCAGCGAAGACAGGAAACCGAGCAGCGCAATGATGAGCATTGGGTAGACCACCGAAGTGTCCAAGCTCCAGGCCATGAACGCAGCGAGCATGCCCTGCAGCATTGCAGTCGTCGACTCCAGCGCCACCAGGCGGTCCAGCGAGTTTGGACCGGCAATCATGTGCCCGAGGGTAATCATCACCGCAATGAAATAGCCTGCGGCAGCCACTCCGAGCAGAGTGTTAAAAACTTCCGGGTTCATCGGCTACTCCTTTCGCTGCTCTTCTCGCTGCTCTTGTCGCTGCTCACCTGGTTGTCACTTGGCACCGACTTGGTCGGTTGCTCGTTGACATCGCGGTTTTCAAACGCCCGAATAACCCGACGCTCGATTCGAGTCAGCTGGTTGATTTGCTCGGCTACCTTGCTCGTCGACGACGCGTCGAGAATGTGCATGGTCAGCGTCTTTTCCCGCTTGTCGATGTCCACGATGATTCCGCCCGGCTGCAAGTTAATCAGTGCCATTGCAGTCGTGAGCGAAATATCGTCATTGGTGCGCATAGGGACCTTGATGATGGCCGTCGGTGGTGGATCAGCTCGTCGGATGGCCAGCCAGGAGACACTGATTGAGGCCTTCACAAAGTCGATTGTCCAGGAACCGAACAGTCGCACCATGCCACCGAAGTTGATGTCCAGCGCGCTGTTTGGCGGGATAGGCATGGCGAGGTTGAGCAACGTGGCTACCAGGATTCCCGAAAGTACATTGGCAAATGTCACTTCGCCCCACAGCATGACCCAAATAATCAGCGTGAACAGGAACAGCAGGATTGAAATACGCGGTGGTCGTTTTGCGGCCACCTTGGCGCGAGCTTTACTCATGAGCTTTCACCTGCTCCTTCCAACGTGCTGGTGGCATGTTCGGTCACCGGGTCCGACTCCCACGGGCTCTTGGTGCGGCCTGGGTTCTTCAGCTGCTCCAGTCCCTTGTCATCGGCCGATTCGATACCGAGAACTGCCGCGCGGTAGTCATCAACATTCGCGACGTTGCTCGCCGCTTCGGTAGCCACATTGGACAGCGGTCCGGCCAGAAGAGTCACGCCCACAGAGGCAATCACCAGTAGGGCCGTCGGCATCACCATGCCGAGTGGCATCCGGCCGACGTCATCACGATCTGCGATAGCGACCATCTGCGTCCTTTCCCGGAGTGCAGCTGGTTGCGCCAGCACGGTGTCACCCTCGGGGGCATCGGAACGGTCACGCCAGAAGGCCTTCGACCAGACGAGAATCATGGTGTAGAGGGTCAGCAGGCTGGTGATAATCGAACCCGCAACCAGAATCCACGCGGTGGCGGAGCCGTCTTGGGCACCCGCCTCAATCAGCATGACCTTGCCCAGGAAGCCTGAGAACGGTGGGATACCACCGAGGTTGAGCGCGGGCACAAGGTATAGCAGCGCCAGCAGCGGCGAGGATTTGGCCAGGCCACCCAGGCTGCGCAGGGAGGACGAGCCCGCCTGGCGTTCGATAAGCCCGACCACCAGGAACAACGCCGTCTGCACCAGAATGTGGTGGACAATGTAGAAGATTGCGCCGCCGAGCCCCAGCGTATTGCCGACGGCAATACCGAAGATCATGTATCCGATGTGGGACACCAGCGTAAATGACAAGAGACGTTTGATGTCATTTTGGGCCATGGCGCCGAGAATGCCCATGAGCATTGTCGCTAGGCCGGCCCACATCAGGACGTCGTCAAGCCTGCCGTCGGGGAAGACGACACTGCGCGTGCGGATGATCGCGTAGACACCCACCTTCGTCAGCAGACCCGCGAAGACTGCGGTGACCATGGACGGTGCGGTGGGGTAGGAGTCTGGCAACCATGCCGACAGCGGGAACACCGCCGCCTTCACCGCGAAGGCAACGAGCAACACTGCGAAGATTGCGGTGCGGGTGCCATCGGGGATGTCCTCCATACGCAGAGAAATATGCGCGAAGTTCACCGTGCCGACCGCTTGATAAACCAGGCCAATCGCCAGCAGGAACACCATCGAGGACAGCATGTTGACCATCACATACGACACGCCTGCGCGAGTGCGTGACGACGAGGCCCCCAGCGTGAGCAGCACGTAGGAGGCTACGAGCAGAACCTCGAAACCGACATACATGTTGAACAGGTCGCCAGCCAGGAAGGCCATCGAGACACCCATGTTGAGCAACATGTACGTCGGAACGAAGACGGAGATCGGCTCATCTTCGTCACCATCGCTAATACCCTGGCCGATGCCGAACCACATCACGGCAAAGAGGACCAGCTGAGAGACGGTAATCATCAGCACGGCGAGGTTGTCGGCCACGAGCGTGATGCCGATTGGTGCGTCCCAGCCGCCCACCTGGACCGTGTGGATGCCGTGCGCGTAGATGAGATACACCAGTGCGCTGGCGACTCCCAGCAGGCTGCCGAGTGAAAACAGCGTGATCGCCTGCTGTGCTTTGGGAAAACGTGCCAGCAGCAGAGCAATTGCGGCGGTGGCGGCGGGGACGATGATAGGAAGCGGGATTAGCGCCAGGATTAATTGCTCAGTCGTCATCGTCGTCACCTCCTGGGGTGTTGGATGGTGGGGTAACAGGCTTTTCGAAACAGACCGGACCGAAGTTATCTCCGGCCTCCGTGGGACGACCGGTGGTGGGGTCGTCGGACTTGTCGTGATCCGGAGCAGCCGACGGGTCGCTGGCGCGACGCAGTGCCAGACTGCGGTCTTCGTGGTCATCCTGCACGTGATCGCCGATGTGGTAGCGGTGCTGGCGATAGAGCAGGGCCAGCAGGAAGGCGGTCATGCCCATAGAGATAACAATCGCGGTGAGGATGAAGGCCTGAGGCAGCGAGTCGGCCTGGGCATCGCTGACTAGCGATTCTCTATCCCAGATCGGTGGTTGCCCCGGTGCACCAGAGCCAAGCAGGATGAGCAGGTTGATACCGTTGCCCATCAGCAACAGCCCCATGAGCATCCTGGTCAACGAACGATCGAGGAACAGGTACACCCCTGTGGCGATCAGCGTGCCGACAGTAGCTAGCAGAACAAAATTGAGAATCACTGGTGAGTGTCCTTTCCTTCGGTCCTAGCTGGGGCTGTCGGTTCTGAGGCCTCCGAGGTGGCTGTGTTGGCAGTGCCTGCGGGTTTAGTGCCGGCAGGTTTAACGCCTGCGGACTTAACACCTGCGGGCTTAGCCGCCGCCAACTTGCTACGCAGCTGGCGGGACTGGCCGAGTGCGGCTCGATTCACACGACGTGAACGATCACGCTCAGCGCGAAGGTTTATCTGAGCATCGATGCCGCCGCCCAAACTGCGCAGGATGTAGACAATCGTGCCAACGACAATCATGTACACACCCAGGTCAAAGAGCATAGGGGAGACAACGGTGACGTCGCCGAGCAGCGGAATTTCCCGCGAGCCGTACCAGGAAGTCAGCGGAGCCCAACCCACGAACAGTGGCCATACGGCGCTAAGAGCCGACACCAGCAGACCGCCGCCGAGAAGTACCTCGGTAGGAATTGGCAGAGTTGCTGCCAGTTCACGATGCCCACCGATGAGATAACGCATGGTCAGTGCCAGCGCAGCCACGAGGCCACCTGCGAAGCCACCACCGACATCGTTGTGGCCGGCGAAGAAGAGGTAGATGGAAACCACCATCATGGCGGGGAAGAGCGCGCGCGATGCCACCAGAACCATGATTGGGTAGCGCAACCGCTCGGCTTCACCGGACTCATCGATGGTGTTCAACCAGCGGGTGTTGCGGCGAGCACGATTCCGCTGTGGCTTAATCTTTGAGCGCATGTGCATCGTGTGCGTGCGGAATACCAGCGAGGTAATCCCCAGCGCCACCATCACCAGCACGGTGATTTCACCGAAGGTATCCCAGGCGCGGATATCGACAAGAAGTACGTTGACCGCATTCTGGCCGTGCCCAATATCGTGAGCTAGCGGCGGAATGTCGCCGGAGATTGGCTCAGTACGACGGGAGCCCATAGCGTAGGCGGCCAACACTGGGACAGTGACACCGACTGCGATGGCCAGCCATGCACGGTGTCGTATCCACCTCGGATTTGATGCCGGTGCCCGCGGCGAGAGCGTGCGCAGCACCAACACGAAAACAATCATTGAGACCGTCTCAACCAGCAGCTGCGTCAGAGCCAAATCAGGTGCACCGTACATGGCGAAGATAATGGCCAAGCCGTAGCCGGTCACACCTACCAGGATGACACCGGAGAGCCTGTTTTTCTGTTGGGTGGCGGCCAGAGCCGCGATGATTATAATCAACGCGACCGCGCCCTGCGGTGCAGAGTCCCACAGTTCCATCCGGAGCTCATCACGCTCACCGAGCAACAAGGCACCGATGGACAGCACGATGAGGGTCAGCAAAATGACCGCCTCATTCAACGGAAGGGAACCACGCTGGGTCGCAGCAGTGGCACGGAGAGAAAGACGGCGGGCCAAGTCCAGGATGCCGTCGTAAAGCGCATCGGCACTACCGAGAGCCGGCTGTTCAAACTGTAGCTGACGCACCAGTTTGCGCTGCCAGTGCATGATGCCACCTGTGATCAGAATTGTGGCTGTCAGCGCCAGAGGAAGGGTGAAACCGTGCCAGAGAGCCAGGTGCGATTCTGCTTCCGCATTCGGGTAGGCATTGGTGAGGTAGGGCGAGATAGTCGAGTCGAGGACGCGGGGAACCAGGCCGAAAACCAAACCTGCCAGCGCCAACAGCCAAGCCGGGCCAATCTGATCCCACGTCGGGGAATCCATCTCTGCCACGGCAGGGGAAGTGCCACCGCCGCTGGCGTGGGTGCTGGACTTGGTCGCAAACGCGGCGCGCAGCAGGTACAGCGAGTACGCTACGGTCAGAATCGAACCCACGACGAGGCCAATGGTGGTAAACACCGACGGCATCCCATGCAGCGGATCAGCATTGAGCGTGGCCTCCAGCGCAGCTTCCTTGGCGACGAAGCCGACGAACGGCGGCACACCCATCATCGATGCAGCGGCGAGAATCGAAATCACCAGCAACTGCGGCGACTTTCTACCGAGCCCAGAGAGCTCACGGATATCGCGCGTACCAGTCAGCCTGTCAATTGTGCCCGCGACCATAAACAGCGCGGCCTTGAACATGGCATGGCCGAGCGTCAGTGCCAGGGCTGCCAGCATCGTCGCACGCGTGCCTATCGACGCGACTGTGATGATGAATCCCAACTGGCTGACAGTGCCATACGCCATAATCAGCTTGAGATCCTTCTGGCGCAGGGCCATCCAGCCGGCCATGATCATGGTCAAGAGGCCGAGCGGGATGATGATTGGCTGCCACGCGTTGGTGTCATTGAAGGTCGGCGCGAGCCGGGCAACCAGGAACACACCGGCTTTGACCATCGCTGCCGAATGCAGGAAGGAAGAAACCGGGGTAGGGGCGGCCATTGCACCGGGTAGCCAGAAGTGGAAGGGCGCGATAGCGGACTTCGACAGCGCACCAACGACCAGCAGGATTGCGGCCGTGGATACTGCCGTGGAGTCCAGCTGTGCCGCTGTCAGAGCGCCAGGCGCGGTGAGTTCGGAGAAGTTCCAGAAACCGGTGGTCACTCCCATCAGAACGATACCGACCAGCATGATGAGGCCACCCAGCGTCGTGACCAGGAGCGCCTGGCCTGCTGCGCGACGGGAGGAGGCGCGCTCGGCGTAGTAGCCCACCAGGAGGAAGGACAGAACCGAGGTAATTTCCCAGAAGACGAACATCAGCATGATGCTGTCGCTGATGACCAGGCCGTACATCGCCGCAGCGAAGGCGATCATTTGGGCTGCGAAGGAACCTACGCGGCGACGTTTGCCGAGTGGCGGGTTGATGAAGTAACCGGAGCAGTACACCAGTACGAGAAAGCCGATGGTCAAAACCAGCGTGCCGAAGAGCGATTCAATAGGACCTAATCGCAGGTTTACATCCAAGTGGATAATGGGCATCCACGAAAAATGCGTGACGGCGGGTTGCGTGAGTGCGGAAGTTTCCCCGTTGCCATTGTCTAGAGCTAAGCGAACGAGATGGGTGCCGGTGTAGATGGCACCGCCTGCCAGCGGGAGGCTGAGTACGAGGAACCCGCGGGTTCCGAGCCACTTAATCGTCCATGGTGCAAGCGCTGCCGTAACGAACAGGATGCACAGGAGAGAAGTCACTATTCCATAATGATTGGAACACGCCAGTTCATGCAACCCCGTTTTAGGGACTTAAGCATTTGAAGCGGTGTTAACCGAGTGTGTGAAAACGGTCAATTGTTTCTGGGAAAGTGAAAATTTGGGGGTGAGTTG
>NZ_JVPT01000023.1:0-1440 GCF_001055915.1 Corynebacterium sp. 212_CJEI
GCCGATGAGGCGACGAGCCTGGTCAGCAGGGTCGTTGGTAGTCGCAGAGGCGAAAATCACGGTCGGCGAGGCACCATATTCCCGGGACAGCCGCAGGAGGCGACGTAGAATTTGGGAGACGTTGGCGCCGAATACGCCTCGATAGGCATGGCATTCGTCGACGACGATATAGCGCAGGTTGCGCAGCATCCGCGTCCACCGAACATGATTGCCGAGGACCGAAACATGCAGCATATCGGGGTTGGTAAACACCCAACGGGTGTGGTCGCGGATGGCGCGCCGGGCGTCTTGCGGGGTGTCGCCGTCGTAAAGCGAAATCAGCGAGCTCAGCGACGCCGGTGCCATCGCACGAGCCGTGTCCAACTGATCGGCGCCCAGCGCCTTGGTCGGGGAGAGGTACAGCGCGGTGGCCGCGGGGGTGGCCGATAGTTCTGTGAGCACGGGCAGCAGGTAACCGAGCGATTTGCCCGACGCCGTGCCCGTCGCGACGACACAGTGCACGCCCTCGCGGGCGAGGTTCGCGGTTGCTGCCTGATGAGTCCACAGGTTCTCAATTCCGCGATCTACCAGCACTTCTTTCAGCCAATCCGGCACCCACTCAGGCCAAGGTGCGGTCACGCCAGCGCGCGCAGGAAGATCCGCAATGTGCGTCACCGTCGCCCGCGGATGTGCACGAATAACCGGCCCCAGCAGCTCCCGTCCAAACGACTCCACCGACACCATCCTTTCCTGCAAACGCGCACTTCACATGCTTGACGACGCTTCCTACCAGCCACTTTTCCGCTGCTCAACACCCCAGTTTCTCCGGATCCCGAGCACGGGGTTTACGGGGGTGGCAAGAAGCTGTTGCTAATCGGCGCTCGCGCCCCAAACGTGGCAGACTTTTTGAGTGTATCGCCCGCCAAAGGGCACCCGGCAAAAGCCCGCTCGAGGCGGAAAGGGTGTTCTGGCCGTGTTTACCCCATCGTGCGTGACCGGACGTGCGTGGCGAATACTTGTTTTATCGAATCCTGAAGTTGGGAAGTTTTGTAATGGCACAGGGTACTGTGAAGTGGTTCAACTCGGAGAAGGGCTTCGGGTTTATCGCCCCAGCTGACGGTGGCAACGACGTGTTCGTTCACTACTCCGAGATTCAGGGCACTGGTTTCAAGACGCTGGAAGAGAACCAGGCAGTCGAGTTCGAGATTGGTGAGGGCCAGAAGGGCCCGCAGGCTCTGGACGTGAAGCCTCTGTAAGTCAACCGTTTCCGGGTTGAACTGGGCTATTGTCTGGTTTGGCGCGCGGAATTTTTGGCTTTTCAAGGTCCATGTTGTGTTCATGGGGTGAGCCTTGATTCTCCCACGTGGAAAGTAATTTCTGCGTGGGATTTTTGTATTTCTGGGGGCAGTGGGTCAATCCGAGTTACTGACTACGTTTATGACAAAAATGGCCCGAAAAATG
>NZ_JVPT01000024.1:0-59212 GCF_001055915.1 Corynebacterium sp. 212_CJEI
CTTGAAAGTGTCATAAACTCATACAGTTTCACATTTGCAGCCCGCAATCACGCGGCCGCTGCGGCGGCTGCGCCCGCTGTGGCCTGTCGTGGCCAGCCACTGACAGCCACTGGGATAATCATGGCCAGCCGCACAGCAGTCGTCGGGCCGGCCACCGGGTATCTCCCTCAGCAGCCCCTACAGCAGCCCCTTCAGTCACACCCAAAATCCGCCCGATACTTGAGGATTCCACGCGACAAACTAGATTGTGTGTACGGTATTCCTTATATTCTTCATATTCTTTCCAGATAATCTTCCGGGAGAACGCGGCCGGGAACTGATTTGAACTGATCGGAACCGGTTGGAACTGATTGGAACCGATTGCGGGCCTCTCACAGCTGAAGCCCGGCCAGAGTCCGGCCAAGAACCCCAAGATTTAAACGAAAACAAGAACCTAAACAGTCAAAAACATTCAACGTTGCAGGATAGAAAAACTTCTATGGCGAATTCAGACGGCCTAAAGCGCCTTGTAATTGTCGAGTCGGCGACGAAAGCTCGCAAGATTCAGCCGTATCTCGGCGATGATTACATCGTGGAGGCGTCGGTGGGCCACATTCGCGACTTGCCCCGTGGCGCAGCCGACGTTCCGGCTCGTTACAAGAAGGAGCCCTGGGCTCGTCTGGGTGTGAATGTCGACAACGGATTCGCCCCGCTGTATGTCGTCAGCGCTGATAAGAAGAAGAAAGTCGCCGACCTGAAGGCCAAGCTCAAGGAAGTCGACGAGCTCTATCTCGCAACTGACCCCGACCGTGAGGGCGAGGCTATTGCCTGGCACTTGCTGGAGGTTCTGAAACCCAAGGTGCCGGTGCGTCGCATGGTGTTCCATGAGATCACCAAGCAGGCCATCCTGGAAGCCGCCGCCAACACCCGTGAGCTGGACCAGAACTTGGTTGACGCCCAGGAGGGTCGCCGTATCCTCGACCGTCTCTACGGCTACGAGGTCTCCCCGGTGCTGTGGAAGAAGGTCATGCCGCGCCTGTCGGCAGGCCGTGTGCAGTCGGTGGCAACGCGCGTCATCGTCGAGCGTGAGCGCGAACGCATGGCGTTTATCTCCGCCGAGTACTGGGATGTCGCCGCAACTTTGGACACCGGCTCGGCTTCTGCTGACGCCAACCAGCCGAAGGAATTCGTCGCAACCCTGACCAGCGTTGATGGTCAGCGCGTAGCGCAGGGCCGAGACTTCGATGACCGTGGCCAGCTGAAGAAGTCCGATGGCATCCGGGTCGTCGATAAGCAGCTCGCCGAAACCCTGGCGGCGGACCTCGTGGGCTCTGAGCTCAAGGTCGCGTCGGTGGAGGAGAAGCCGTACACGCGCCGCCCGTACCCGCCATTTATGACCTCCACGCTGCAGCAGGAGGCGGGTCGAAAGCTGCATTACACCTCTGAGCGCACGATGCGTGTGGCGCAGCGTTTGTACGAAAACGGTCACATTACCTACATGCGTACCGACTCCACGACGCTGTCCAAGGCCGGTATCGATGCCGCGCGTAAGCAAGCGCTGGAGCTCTACGGCTCGGAGTATGTCGCCGATGCGCCGCGCCAGTACTCGCGCAAGGTGAAGAACTCGCAGGAAGCGCACGAGGCAATTCGTCCGGCGGGAGAGACGTTCGCAACGCCGGGGCAGCTGGCGGGATCGCTGGATGCCGAGGAGTTCAAGCTCTACGAACTGATCTGGCAGCGCACGGTCGCCTCGCAGATGGCCGACGCACGCGGCACGTCCATGAAGGTCACCATCGCTGGCGCCACCGACACGCACGCCGTCGAGTTCGCCTCCACTGGACGCACGATTCGCTTCCCGGGCTTCCTCAAGGCATACGTTGAGGTCTCCGCGCTTTCCGACGGCCGCAAGGTCGCCGACAACGCTGAGAAGCGTCTGCCACAGTTGACTGAAGGCCAGGGCCTGACGGCCACGGACTTCAGTGCCGACAGCCACTCCACCAACCCGCCTGCGCGCTTCACCGAGGCCAGCTTGGTGAAGAAGATGGAGGACTTGGGAATTGGTCGTCCGTCGACATACGCGTCGATTATCAAGACCATTCAGGATCGCGGCTACGTCTACCCTCGCGGTAACGCACTGGTGCCCTCGTGGGTGGCCTTTGCCGTGGTGGGGCTGATGGAGGAAGCGTTCTCCGATCTGGTCAACTACGACTTCACCTCCGAGCTGGAGGATGAGCTCGACGGCATTGCTGCGGGCAACAAGGATCGCACGACCTGGCTGACCGGTTTCTATTTCGGTGATGACAAGGATCACCGCCACAAGGGTGCCGATGCCATTGCGACCCACGGTGGTCTGAAGAACATCATCGACGTGAACTTGGAATCGATTGATGCTCGGAAGGTCAATTCGCTCCACCTCTTCGACGATGCCGAGGGTAACCCAATCATCGTTCGCGTTGGCCGCTATGGGCCGTACCTGGAGCGCACTCGCCCGGGTACCGGTGAAAACGGTGCCGACGAGGTGCAGCGCGCCAACATCCCGGAGGCCATGACTCCGGACGAGCTGGATCTGGCCGCCGCCGAGAAGCTGCTGGCCATGCCGCAGGGTGGTCGTGAGCTGGGCATTAACCCGGCCAATGGTCGCATGATTGTTGCTCGTGATGGCCGCTACGGCCCCTACGTCACCGAGCTGGTTACCGATGAAGAGCGCGAAGGTGTCGTAGCCAAGGCTGAGGAGATCATCGCAGCTGAGCGCGCCGAAGAGGACGCTCAGCGCGCTGCCGAGGGCAAGCGAAAGAAGAACTGGGAAACCAAGACCGCTGCCAAGCAGAAGGAAAAGCGCACCGCGGAAATCATCGAGGAAACTCTGAAGCCGAAGACGGCCTCGCTGTTTTCCTCCATGGAGCCGTCGACTGTCACGCTGGAAGAGGCTCTGAAGCTGATGAGCCTGCCGCGCGAGGTCGGTGTCGACCCGGTCGATAACGAGGTTATTACTGCTCAGAATGGCCGTTACGGTCCGTACCTGAAGAAGGGCACGGACTCGCGTTCACTGGCTAACGAAGAGCAGATTTTCACCGTGACATTGGACGAGGCGCGTCGTATCTACGCTGAGCCGAAGCGCCGCGGTCGCGCTGCTGCGAAGCCGCCGCTGAAGCAGCTGGGCGACAACGATGTCTCCGGTCGCCCGATGTCGGTGAAGGATGGCCGATTCGGTCCGTACGTCACCGATGGTGTCACCAATGCTTCGCTGCGCAAGGGGGATACGCCTGAGACTCTGACCGATGCCCGCGCCTGCGAGCTGCTGTCTGAGCGCCGCGCGAAGGAAGCCGCCGATGGTGGCACTAAGAAGGCTGCGAAGAAGTCGACTCGCAAGACCACGAAGAAGGCTGCGAAGAAGACCACCAGGAAGGCAGTCAAGCGCACCACCAAGCGAGTGGTGAAGGCAACGCGTAAGGGCAAGTAGCGCATTGACCGTTAGCCGCGGCAGGGGCGAAATGGGTGCAGAGCACTTAAGCGCCCGGCGCCCCCTGCGGAGCTGGTGCGCCCGGCGCCTCCTGCGGAGTTGGCTTGGGGCCACCGACCCCGGCCACCTCCGCCCGCATCGTCGGCCCGTACGACAGCCGGCGATGCACCTTCTCAAACGGCCCCTGCATGCCGCGACGCTCCATCGCCCACGCGGCCAACAGTGTCACCAACCAGACGCCTACAGCGATGAGCGTTTGCACGAACGCGCCCATGTCGCGCGGGATATCCAGCATAAACGGGTACACCAGCACAAAGAAGATCACCGACTGCATCAGGTAGCCGGTCATCGAACGCTTGCCGAGCGCCACAATCGGCACCAGCCAACCTGGTACAGCGGCGCCCTCGTTCAGGCGTCGCTGGAGCGGCTGCAGCGCCAACGCCAGCCCGGCTAGGATGCCAGGACCGGCGAACACTCCGGCAAAGTTATTAATTACCAAGAAGGCCATGTGCTGTCCGGCTGGAAGAACTCCAATCGCTGCCAACCCCATAGGGATGCCGATACCGAAAGCCACGACCACAGCCACCACGAGCCACCGAATAAGCAGGGGGCGGTGCGCGTCAACGTCGTCAAGCACGCCCTTGCGAGCCCACACGAAGCCAATCATCATCACCGGCAGGTAGAGGAACAGCTGCAGCGGCAGGGTAGTGATGCTCATTGTCAGGACCTGCAGATTCGCGGCGAGCATATCCAGGTAACTTGTTTCAATCGCACCGCCGTTGACGAACTGGCTCATGTCGGAGCCGACGAACTCGGCGTCGGGCATCGCAATTACGAATCCCAAAAACAGCAGGCTCAGTGCAGCGTTGATCGTCAGCGCAATCCACGCGAGAATCGTCAGCACCTTGTTGCTGAGGCCCATAAGTAGCCCGAGGATGATGCCGCAGATGCCATAGAGAAACATGATGTCGCCAAAGAACAGAAACAGCATGTGCGCAACGCCGAACAGCCCCAGGAACGCATAACGCTTTACGACGACCACCCGCGCCCGCGACCGTGGAAAGTTCCTCCTGGCCAAACTGCGGACGATGAGTCCCACACCGAAGCCGAGCAGCGTTGCGAACATCGGCAGCCCGCGGTTATGCGCGGTCACTGCGGTAAACAGCACGGTGGCCTTGTCGGCGATGCTGTCGCTTATGACGCCGCCGAAGAATGCTGCGGGCAGTTCGGGATCTGCAACCAGCCAGGCGGTGGCAATGTTCGCGATCGCGATGCCGAGGAGAGCGAACCCGCGCGCAGCGTCGGGGACGAGCATGCGAGGTCTGGGGTTGGGGCTAGAACTGGGGCGGTTGTCAGTCATTCCTCCAACGTAAGGGAACTGTGGGTGGGTGCGCAGGTTGGCGGCGGACGGCGAGGTGGGGACGGCGGTTGTCGTGACGTTATGTTGTAGAAGCCTTGCGGTATATCGAAAAGCGATATAGTATCGAAAATCGATACATCGAATAACGATGTGTTGGGGTTTGGCTGCAGCTCCAAGCGCCCCGCAGAATAATCTCACTAACCGCGCCAATTACGGTGCAGTAAGGAAGTTAGCTATGGCATCTCCACAGACCAAGAAGCCAAATGACCCGTATGTCAATCAAACTAAGGAGCGCCGGGATGTAATCGTGAGCCTTTTTGCCGGAGTGTTTGCACTGGTTTACATTTTGCTCCAGCTCCGCCATCCGGTTCTTCATCAGCAGTTCCCCAGTGATCTGACCCTGCTTTTGCCCGAAGTGCTGGGAAGTGACAAAGGGGTTCCTATCGAGGTTATGAGTGGTGGAGTCCTCTCCTTGTTTATTGCTGCGACTGTTGTTCGATGCGCTATCGTCGCCGCGATTGCCGTGCTCTGCGTGTTGTTCTCACTCTCGTACCTGAAGGGCGAGTTTTTTACAGTTAAGACTGCGCGACGAGTTATGGCTATCTCCTGGCTGGTAGCGATGTATCCGGCAAGTAGTTTCCTGCAGCATATGGGTGAAAACTGGGTCGCAAGTGGCCTGAATCTGAGCGCGTGGTACCAGCGTGATCATGCCGATTTCAATGAGCACCTGGGAATATGGTTTGTGCTTATGATAGTCATCTCCACTCTCGGAGTTATGTTGTTCCGAGCTGCGCGAATGCAGGAAGATCAGGAAGGACTCATTTAAATGGCGAAGGTTGTGTGCCACTTAGATGAGCTGCTTGAAAGCCGCGGAATGACGTTGGCAGCCCTTTCCGAACAGGTCGGGGTCACTCCGGTCAACCTCTCAGTGCTGAAAAACAACAGGGCGAAGGCCGTGCGATTCACGACGCTCACTATGTTGTGCGAAGCTTTGGACTGCCAGCCAGGAGATTTATTCTCGGTGGAGTAAGTGTGTTCGCCGTCTGAGAAGTCTAGGGGTACTGGGCGCCCAACGAGCCCTAGGCTTCGTCGGCAAGCGTCGGGCGCACCGGGCGTGCAAGCTGCGTCATGTGCGTACGGCCACGCAGCTCCACAGACTTCAGGGTGGTCCAGCGAGCCTGCTCGTCCTCGTTAGCCAGGCGAATAGTAGAAGCCGTGGCGAGCACGCGGCCCGGGGTGTCCTTGGCCAGCTCGGTCAGACGGGCAGCCTGGTTAACCGCGTCACCAATAACCGTGTATTCAAAACGGTCGCGGGCACCGATGTGGCCGGCGACAACGTGCCCGGCGGAGACGCCAATACCCGCGGTGAGCTGGAGGTCGAGCAGTTCCTCGCGCAGTTCACGGGCGGCTGTGAGGGCGTGCCCAGCAGTGTCATCGAGGGGCAGGGGAGCGCCGAAGACAGCCAGAGCCGCGTCACCCTGGAACTTGTTGATAATGCCCTTATTGCGGTGCACACAGTCAACAACGTGGTCGAAGAAGGCATTGAGCTCACGGACAACGACTTCTGGTGAGTTCTTCTCCGCGAAGTTGGTCGAACCAATCACGTCCACAAACAGCACCGCGACGAGGCGATTCTCGCCGCCCAAAGTCGGCTTTTCTTCCAGAGCCTTACGGGCGACCTCAGACCCGACATAGCGGCCGAAGAGGTCACGGACCCGCTGACGCTCCTGCAGGCCACGCATCATTTCATTGAAACCCGCCTGGAGAACGCCCATCTCGGAGCCGTCGTAAATAGGCACGCGCGTATCCACCTGGCCCTGGCGGACCTTGTTAATCGCGCCCGTGAGATCACGAATCGGGTCGACGATGGACATGGTGGCCAACATCGTGCCGAAATAGCCGGTAATCAGAGCCAGAATTGCCAGCGCGGTGATGGTGGGCAGCAAATCTGCCGCGTCATCTGTGAATAGGCCACGGCGCTGACCTATCAGCACAAGCAGGATTGCTACCACTGGAACACCGCTGGTCAACACCCACGTCTGGCGCAGGCGGTGGCCAATCGGCGGCTCCAGCGAAGAATCCGGGGCCCTACGCGCCAGCGCCTCCACAGCAACCGGACGCACCATGCGCTCCGCAATTAGATAGGTCAACAGTGCCACCATGGCGCCACCGAGCACCGAGGTGAGCAGCACCATCAGGCCAATCTTGCTGTCATAGGCGAACGCGACTCCACTGAAGACAATCACGCCCAGAGACCAGATGACGGTACCCAAGAGTGCCTGATAGACAGGTACGCGCATGACCAGATATCGTACCCGCCGCGGATCGTGCATATCCGGATGACGCTGCCATTTCAACAACGGCTTGAACAGGATCCAAGTAGTGCCGATTCCCGCAATAATTGCCAGAACCAGGTAACCAGCCAGGGCATAGATGACCCCATTGGCCAACCGCGGCAGGTGAGTTTCTTGGTTCAGTGGCAACAGCATGCCGAGGAACAAGCCGACAATCATGGCTCCGACAAGGTTGCAGACGAAGATAAATGAGGCATAAGCAGGCCACATTGTCCCGCTTAGCCATTTCAGATTTCGCCAGAGCCGTTGCATGATTACTACCTTAGTGGCAACCCCGGATTGCAGGGAGTAGTTACCTCACAAGAGTCCCGTGGGGCGCGCTAGAGTTGGGGCCATGACAGAGCCCATGACAGAGCGCAGCGTGTTTTCTCGTATGCCCGAAACCGGTGGGGTTCGCCAGCGGTTGCAGGCTGCTGTGCGCGCTGCGCATTATCGCTTTGCCAACGGTCAACCGCTGGCAGGCGATGGGGTGGAGGTTTCGCCGGAAGGTGGGGACGCGGGGTCGTCGTTAAGCGATGTGCCACGCGACTCGGACATGACGCACGCCTGGCTGTTCACGGGACCTGCGGGGTCGGGGCGGTCGGTGACGGCGACGGCGTTTGCGGCGGCGCTGCTGTGCACGCGGCATGACAACCCCGGATGTGGCGAATGCGAGGGCTGCCGGACGGCGCTGGCGGGAACGCATGGCGATATCAAGATTGTGCGCCCGGAGGGCACCATCATTTCCGTGGCGACGGTGAGGGACGAGCTGCGGCCCTGGGCCTACAAGATGCCCACGACGGCGGATTGTCGCGTGCTAATCATCGAAGACGCCGACCGCCTCAACGAATCCGCCTCAAATGCGCTGCTCAAGGTGGTGGAAGAACCGCCGCTGCGCACCGTCATTATCATGTGCGCACCAACGACGAACGCGGAGGATTTCTCCGTTACGCTCCGTTCGCGCTGCCGTCATGTCTATGTGCCGACGCCGCATATCGACGACGTCACAAACCTCCTGCGCGCCGAGCGGCCAGAGCTTACCGACGAGCAAGCGGTCTGGGCCGCGACGGTGTCCAACGGTCACATTGGGCGTGCGCGTGGCTTTGTCTCCGATGAGGGCTCGCGTGCTTGGCGGGGTAAGGCCCTGGATTTCGTGGAGGCCGTGTTCGATCCGGCGAAGTCGTACGTGGCGGCGCGTGAGCTGGCCAACGAAGTAGCAGGCGAGGTCAAGCGGCGGATGGAGCCACTAGAGGCTGAGGAGCTGGAGAACCTTGAGCGTTCGCTGGGTGTTGGGGCGTCCGGTAAGGGAGCGCAGGCGGCACTGCGTGGCTCTAAGGGCGTGATTAAGGAGTTAGAGGATAATCAGAAGCGGCGGCGCAGGCGTGCGGAGTCGGACCTGATTGACCTGTCGTTGACTGACATTATGGGGCTTTACCGTGATGCCCTGGTGCTGGCGTTTGGGGCGGAATGTGCTGGGTCTGCTTTTGACGCTTCTGTTTCAGATTCCGGCGCTGATTCCGAGTTTGGGGATGGCTCCGTCTATCTCATTAATCCGGACCGTCGTCGGACAGCCGCAGAGCTAGCCCGACGTCTTCCGCCGGAGGCGATATTGGCCTCCATCGATGCTGTCACCGAGGTGCGCGGCATGCTGGTGACCGCGGTGAAGTTGACGGTCCTGATGGATGAATTGATGGCTAAATTGCAGATCGCAGGGCAGGTTGGTCGCAGGTAAGCCGCGAAAAGCACCTAATTCAGCGGACTGCAGGCCCCATTTTGGTAGCGATGGGGGCAGTGCAGTAGTATTACCGCTTGTACATTTTGTGCAGGGTTATTTCTGCTTGCTTGAAAGCTCGGCGCAATGTGCGTGCCGCCTTAGCTCAGTCGGTAGAGCGTCTCACTCGTAATGAGAAGGTCGCGAGTTCGATTCTCGCAGGCGGCTCGGTTTTAAAACGGGATCCTTGGAAAAGGGTCCCGTTTTTTATTTTTTGGATCGGTCAAACATGAGGAGAGCGAATCCGGCGGCAAGCCGACGTGCGGTGATTCCCCGAAACGAATGGGGGCGGAAATCTCGGAGCCGGGGACTCTCAATCGAGTGTTTGCTACTGTTACTCAGCACATGGCAGGTACGCAGATACTAGGAGAACGCACGATGCGACAGCCCGGACACCAGCGATTAGTAGTGCGACCATCAGCGGGACGACTAGCTGTGGTTTTGGCGGCCGCGGCAATCATGCCTGCCGGTCTTGTGGCCTGCACCATCGACACGGAGGCTTCCAGAGCAGGAAGCGCTCAGCAAGCTGCCTCGGCGGAAACTCAAACGTCCTTGGCAGCTGAAGAAGAGGCCATGCAGATGCCGAACCCCACTCCGCCGAATGAGGAGTTTGCAATGCCTGATTCTGCTAACCCCGACGCAGTCGCTCCGGGCGACGCGCCACAACAGCAAGCTAATCGCGCTACTTCGCGTGCCGACGGCTCCAGCGCTGTAGCCGGCAAGGTCATCTACCTCGACCCGGGGCACGCCGGCACCCCACCACCTGCTGACCTGATGGTCACTGACGGTCGTGGTGGCCAAAAGCCGTGTAATACCTCCGGCACCGCTTCCAACGACGGCTTCCCGGAGCACGAGTTCAATTGGCTGATGGCGCAGGAAATCAAGCAGCTGCTCGAACAGCGCGGTGCTCAGGTGCTACTCAGCCGCGAGGATGACGCAGGTCGTGCAGATTGCATCGATGCTCGCGCAGAGAAGGAAAATGCTTCCAACGCCGATGCCGTGGTGAGCCTCCACGCTGACGGCGCTGGAGAGGGCAACCGCGGATTCCATGTGTCGGCGATTTCTCAGCCGCTCGCTAATAATGACGAGCAGGGATCTACCGCGCTGGCAACCGCCCTGCGCGATGCCTTTGTTGCCGCAGGTTTTGCGCCGTCTAACTATCTCGGCAGCGAGGGGCTGAATCCGCGCGCAGACCTCACTGGACTCAACCTATCGACGAAGCCAAAGGCACTGGTCGAATACGGCAACATGCGCGATAGCAGCGACATTGCCCTCTTGACTTCCAGCGAAGGCCGTCAGCGCTTGGCAGAGGCCACTGTGGCTGGGCTGGAAGGTTTCCTGGCGCAGTAGCCAACCTGCTAACTAGCCGGGTTGGCCTTAGCCTTCGGCGTCATCGCTTCGTAAGGCTCCATCATGGGGATATCCAGCATGGTGCTGGGGACACCAAAGGCATCGACAAGTACCTCAGACCAGGGACCAAGGGAATCAACCAGATCGGCCAAGCCCGCTCGCGCGCCCTTGGTGCGAGTACCGGTGAGCAGTGACTGCTCCAAGAACCAGCCGGCGTTATCGCAGACAACCGACAGGAAGAACACATCACGAACCTGCTCGAGCACTTCTTGAGAGCGCTCGTCTGTGATCGTGGATTCGGCTTCGAAGAACGCTTCCAGGATCATGCGATCGATATGCGCCCACGCGCAGGAAATCATGTGGTCCTGGACCTTGTCCACCAGCTCCGCGGCCTTTTCAACAGGCAGTTTCCGCGCCGGGCGCAGCCTGCGAGCAAGGGACTTGAGAAGTCGGTTCTCGCGCTCGATAAGTAGCTGCATCTGGCTGGCGGGGTCAAAGAGCGAGGACTCATCAGCGTCAGTCAGCGCATCCAAGAGGTTCTGGACGACGGCATCTGCACCGGTGCGACGGCGCAATATGCCACTGAAATTGTCGAGGCCAAAGCGCACCATCTCCAGGTTGGAAAAACTCTGCACCTCCCGGGCAAAACCGCCCAAGAGTTCCTTGGTGACCAGCTGCAACATCACCACGTTGTCGCCCTCAAAAGTGGTGAATACGTCAGAGTCTTCTTTGAGAATGGTCAACAGGTTCTCTGCCATGTAACCGGCTCCACCGGTGGCCTCACGCATCTCCTGGATGGCGTCGGTGGCATGTGCGGTGTTGGCGACCTTCAATGCGGCGGCATGCGCCTCCACTTCACGCAAATCGCGAGCCTGCTCCGGGGTTAGATTCGCACGGTCCAGCCCCTCCGCTTCGAGGTCGTGAATCCGCTTGATTAGCAGGTTGGTGGCAAATTGCAGACCGTACGAACGCGCAATGCGGGGGAGTAGTCGGATTCGGTGTTGGCGGTGCTCAATGAGCTTCTTTTCCGGTAGCGAATCGTCGGGAGCAAATTGGCGCCGCAAGTGTGCGTACTTGGTGCCGATGGTCAATGCGGTGCGGGTTGCCGCACCAGCGGCTGCACCGACTGTCACGCGGCCGCGCACGAGGGCACCGAGCATTGTGAAAAACCGTGCATTGGGGCTGTCAATATCGCTGCTGTACTCGCCAGTGGCCGAGACATCTGCAAAACGGTTAAGCAGGTTCTCCCGCGGCACGCGGTAATGATCGAACATGAGAGTGCCGTTGTCCACGCCCAAGAGGCCGCCCTTGGTGCCGTGGTCGCCGATAGCAACTCCGTCGACAGGCGAACCATCATCATTGCGGATTCGAGCGACAATGCAGTGCACACCATGGGATTCTTCCTGCCCTGGTGTGTAGAGCTGGCAAAAGACCGCAGCCCAGCGCCCATCGCGCGCGGCATTGCCCAAAAACCACTTCTCAGAGGAAGCCGTAGGGGAATTGAGGATGAATTCTTCCGTCTCGGGGTCGTAGTGCGCCGTGGTCTCGAGTGATTGGACGTCCGAGCCGTGGCCGCGCTCGGTCATCGCAAAGCAGCCGAGAGCCCGCAGCTCAATGAGGTCACGCACCAACTCGCCGTGACGCTCTGTTCCCAGGTTGCTGACAGCGCCGCCGAAAAGGCCCCACTGCACTCCGGACTTCACCATCAACGACAAGTCGGTGTGGCCAAGCATTTCAATCCCGGTGAGAGTGCCACCGGTATCTCCTGTGCCGCCCTGGTCAGTGCGGAAAGCGCCATAGGGCATGCCGGTCTTAAGCACCTTGGACAGTGACTCGGTGGTGTGCTGCCTGGCCTCCTCCACGGTCAGCCCAGAGGTGGGCCGCAGGGAGGGGTCTTCTAGAAGGACGCGGACATCAGCGCGCGCCTCGGGGAAATAGCCGTCCAGGGCCTTTTGCAGTGCACCTGCCACTTCCGGTTCAGGACGGGAGGGGAGCGTCTTCGGACCGTCGGTCGAGCGACGGCGGGGGATTCGCGTGGAGCTGGAAGAAGTCTGTGCCATAACCCAACGTTAATGGGATATCTGGGGCTTGTCAGCCGCTTTCGACTGAGAAACTCATGAGGAAATCGGGGCCACGGGTCGGAAACAAGCTACCGGGATAGAACGAAGGCGGAAACGCAAAAGCCGTCGTCAAGCAAATACTGCGTTGTGCAGTGCTTGACGACGGCTCGCGTAATCAGACCCTCGGTGGGGCAGACCCCCTAGCTGTGGGAACTAGACGCGCGACTTAACTTCGTCGAGGTTAGTTTCCGGGTGCTCGATGAGGTCTCGGTCTTCAAGACCCTTCGGCAGCAGGAACAGGGCAATCAGTGCCGGGATAGCCATGGCCATCAGGTAGATGGAGATGTAGAACGGGTTACCGGTGGCGTCCATGATCATCTGGGCAATCATCGGTGCGAATGCACCACCCAGGACAGCGCCGATGGCGTAAGCGATGGAAGCGCCGGAGTAGCGAACCTCAGCCGGGAACATCTCGGAGTACATGGCCGGCTGCGGGCCGAAGGTCAGTGCCAGCGGCAGAGTGAGGACTGCGACGGTCATGACGTAGAGGAACGGGCCCTTATCCAGGAGGCTCCACATGACGGCTTCCCAAATCATGATTAGGACGTAGCCGATGATGAAGGTCTTTGCGCGGCCGATACGGTCGGACCAAGCGCCGGCCATGAACATGAAGATGGTCCAGCAGATACCGGCGACGAGAGTGCCTGTCCAAGCGACGGTTGCGGGGTAGCCCAGTGTCTTCTGTGCGTAAGCGCCGAAGAATGCGATCACGAGGTAACCGGTGGCCTGCTGAGCAGCGAAGATCAGGGCGCCCTGGATAACCTTGCCCCAGTGGTTGCGGAAGAGCTCCGGCAGCGGAGCGGAGCGCTCAGCAGACTCAGCCTGCATAGCCTGGAAGACCGGGGACTCATCGACGGTGCGACGAATCATGTAACCAATCAGAACCAGGATGAAGGACAGCAGGAATGGCACACGCCAACCCCAGTCCATGTAGGCTTCCTCGCCGATGATAGCCATAACAATCAGCATGGTGCCGGTAGCCAGGGTCAGACCCAGCGGAACACCGGCCTGCGGGAATGCGCCGTAGATACCGCGCTTTTCCTTCGGTGCGTACTCCACGGACATCAGGGCCGCACCGCCCCATTCGCCACCCGCGGAAAGGCCCTGGAAGATACGGAGCAGAACCAGCAGGATAGGTGCAGCGATGCCGATTGACTCATAAGTCGGCAGCAGACCGATACAGAAAGTAGCTGCACCCATGCCGATGAGGGTGAAGACCAGAATCATCTTGCGGCCGTAGCGGTCACCGATATGGCCGGCGACGATAGCGCCAAGCGGGCGGAAGAGGAAGGAAATACCCAGGGTTGCCCAGGCGAGCACCTGAGCGACCTGTGGGTTCGACTTCGCAGCCGGCTCGATGAAGTGCGGAGCGAGCACGATAGCTGCGGCCTGAGCGTAAATCAGGAAGTCATAAAACTCGATGGTCGTACCCACGAGAGTTCCCGTGAGCACCTTGCGGCGCTGCTTGGGATCATTCGCGATGATCGAAGTAGTCATAAAACAACAAGACTTTCTTTACATACCCGTCCGCACGGCCATCGAGGACCTTGGCGATCTCAGCGGTCGTGCAGAAATCGCCCCAGGTTTTTCTCAGCCAGCGTTTGGGGAATGGACAGATTGTTTGACGGTGTCGAATTCTTACACAGCCAGACCGGTAGCGACCAGCGTTTGAACTTCAGCGAGCGACGACAAAAAGTGGGCAACGGGGGTAATGGGGGTTGGTGAATGGCGGTAGATTTCCTTTGTTTGTGACCGAATTCATTTTCTAGATGTCTGAAAAAGGTGGAATCGGGGGTATGTAAAGGGTGTGGAATGGATGCTGCTTAACGACGGGCCGTTTCCGGCCTGATGTGCGCGAGCTGATGGCCGTTTGTGCGTGAGACTGTCTTAAATAGGGGAAATCTGCGTTTTATGGCTGTTCGGCTACCCCCACATTGAACTAATCTGTAATTATATAATCAGAAGTTGTGTGAATAGTGCGGCGAAAGTGGCGCAAGATACGAAAGAAGTAACGGAACAATAACGATGTAGTGTCGAAAAGGTCATTGCCCCCGGATGGGGCAGGGATGCAAGGTCGGCAACATGCCACCCCGAGACGGGGGTGTGAGCCCCAGGTTTCAGGGGCATTTGTGCCGAGACCAACCCGAGGTGACCAAACTGGGCACGCCACCGCATTAGCCACCACTCCACTAGTCGCCACAGCACTAACCGACTCAGTTGCCCCGCCCCGCCTGCTCAACTATCTCGGCACACCTCTTGTGGTTAGCTCCGGTGGCTTAAAATCTGCACCATTGTGCGTAAGGCGCTGGGGACCGTCGTAAAGTAAACGACATGTCTTCTCACGCAGGAACTAACGGCAATGAAAATGAGGTACCTCACGGCAGGGCCAAATCCAATAAAGGCACGCCGTTGTGGCTGCTCGCCGCAATTGCAGTTTTCGCCGTCGCGTGGGGTGGCAATGAATTCACACCGCTGATGGTGATGTACCGCGAAAACGCTGACCTGGCGCCGGTGTTCATTGACCTTCTATTGCTGGTCTACGCTCTCGGCATCGCGCCGGCACTGCTGATTTCTGGCCCAATCTCGGACCGTATCGGCCGTAAGCCGGTGATGCTCGCCGCGCCGGTGCTCTCGATTCTGGGCTCGACTCTCATCGCGCTGGGCGAGACCATCGCTCCGCTCATTCTCACCGGTCGCTTTATCTCGGGCCTGGCAGTCGGCATTGTCATGGCCGTGGGCGGCTCGTGGGTAAAGGAGCTTTCCGATCCACGCTTTGACCCCAAGGCCACTTCCACCTCGGGCGCGAAGCGTCAGTCCATGGCGTTGACCTTGGGCTTTGGCCTGGGTGCGGGTATTGCCGGCACGCTGGCGCAGTTCGCACCGCTGCCGGGGCAGTTGGCTTATATCATCCACATCCTGATTTCCATCCCAACGATCTTCGGTCTTGTGGCTGTGCCGGAGACCCGCCAGTCGCCGCACCTGGGCGGCAGCAATGCTCCGCACGAAAGCGTCTGGGAATCTCTACACACCCCTTCGGTAACTAACCGTCGCTTCCTGCTCGTCGCCGCGATGGGAGCGCCGTGGGTCTTCGGTGCAGCCGGTGTTGCCTATGCAATCATTCCTTCTCTGCTTCAGGACCACGTCTCCCAGCCAGTGTTCTACTCCGCGATGGTCACACTGTTTGCGCTGCTCTGTGGTTTTGGCATTCAGCAGATTGGTCCACGCTTTGTAACCGAGCACAACGCCCGCGGCTCGCTGATCGCAATGGGCATTGTGGTTATCGGCATGGGAATGGCCGCATGGATGTCCACCAACCCCACCGCAGTGACGGCGTTTATTGCAGCGCTGGTGCTGGGCACCGGCTACGGCCTGGCCATGTTTACCGGCCTCAACGAAGTACAGCGCATCGCCGGCCCGCGCGACATGGCCGGGCTGACCGGTATCTTCTACTGCCTGACTTACATCGGCTTCGCATTCCCAGCAATTCTGACCAAGCTCTCCGAGTCCATCTCCTGGATGACCTACCCGGTCATGCTCGGTGGCGGTATGGTCATCGCCATCCTGATGGGCTTGGTTATTTTCTTCAATTCCACCGTCAACCTGCCACAGCGCGCTGAGTAATCTCGCATTCCCTGGAAGACTAATCAACCCCGTCAATGTGAGGTTGGCACACGTATAAGCGGCTTTCCTTACTAAGCGCCTATAGTTCTTCCTATGGAGAAGCACAAGAACGAATCACCGGCCACCGCGATGACAGAATCGTCGGCAAGCGCGAAACCGCGTGCGCTGGTGACGGGTGGTGCGGGATTTATCGGTTCGACGCTGGTTGACCGGCTGCTGGCTGAAGGGTACGCAGTCACGGCGCTGGACGATCTCTCCCACGGAAAGCTGGAAAACCTCCAGCAGGCATCGCTTAACGACGACTTTGAGTTCATAACCGCCGATGTGCTGGAGGTGGACTGGGACGAGCTGCTCGAGCAAAGCGGCCCGGAGGTTATTTTCCACCTCGCAGCGCAGATTGATGTTCGGATTTCCGTGGCCGACCCGGTGCGAGATGCGACGCTGAACATCATTGGCACAATCAAACTTGCCGATGCGGCCCGAAAGCACGGTGTCCGCAAGGTTGTGTTTACATCTTCGGGCGGTTCCATCTACGGCACGCCGGAGGAGCTTCCGGTGACGGAAAACGTGCCGGTCAATCCGATGAGCCCCTATGCCGCCTCAAAGGCAACGGGCGAACTGTACTTGAATATGTTCCGCAATCTTTACGGGCTCGAATGCTCGCACATCGCGCCGGCGAATGTGTACGGCCCGCGGCAGGATCCGCACGGCGAGGCCGGTGTGGTTGCTATTTTCGCCCAGCGACTGCTGGCGGGAGAGCCAACCAAGGTATTCGGTGACGGAGGAAATACCCGCGACTATGTCTATGTCGACGATGTGGTGGATGCTTTCTACCGCGCATCCGGCGAGGTCGGTGGTGGAATGCGCTTTAATATTGGCACCGGCGTAGAAACCTCGGATCGGCAGCTGCACTCGTTGGTGGCGCAGGCTGCGGATGCCGAGGATAATCCAGAGTTTGCACCGCCGCGCACTGGTGATGTGGCGCGGTCGGCGTTGGATCCCACGCGGGCGCGTGAGGTACTCGGCTGGGAGCCAGCTATGAGTATTCAGGAAGGTGTTGCTCGTACTGTGGAGTACTTCCGGAATCAGGGCTAGCGCAGCTTACGCGGGCGGCTTCGCGCAGTCGTCCGCGTAGGTTAGCCGTGAGTCAGCCAGGTTACTTGCCAGCTTCCTCCGCGCGCTTGGCGTGGATGAGAGCCAGCTCGATATTGTCCTCGAACACGTCGAGAGGCTGTGCGCCCGAGACGAACTGAGTACCAACGAGGAAGCCCGGAGTACCGGAAATGCCCAGCATGGAACCGAACTGGGTGGCATTCTCGACCGCCTCGGTCCACTTGCCGTCCTTAAGCTCCTTTTCAAAGCGCTTCATGTCCGGCACACCGGCCTCACGAGCGACGGCAATCAGTTCCTTTTCAGTGAACTCCGGGTGGCCCTGGCCCTTTTCGCCGGCCTTCTTAAACAGCGCACGGGAGAACTCCCAGAACTTGCCCTGAGCTGCCGCGGCACGGCCGGCCTCAGCGTCCTTGATGGCCTTCTCACCATTGATGGCCATATCGTTCCACTCCAGGCGGACCAGTCCCTCATTGACGTACTTTTCCACGAGGGCAGACTCGGTTTCGTTTGCGAACTTCGCGCAGAACGGGCATTCGAAGTCCGAGTAGATTGAGATTACGACCGGCGCATCCACTGCACCGAGAGCAAAAGGATCATTTTCATTGCGGCGGTGGACATTGTCCATATCCTCCGGGGACTTCAGCTGCGCTCCCGCCTTTGGGCCGTAGATGCTGGCGTCGAAAGAGCCATTCGGGCCAGGTACAGGCGCAATTTCCCCCTTGCCTGGTGCAACGCCCGCCATGTTGACGGTGCTCACGCCGTTGAAGCTAGCCGAACGCGAGCCAGCGAAGAAGCCCGCTGCGCCGACAACGATCAATGCGACGACAGCTAGCGCCCATGCGGCGTTCGGAATCGAGTACCACGACTTGGTTTTTCCATCACTGTCGGCAGACCAGGACTCCAAGTCCTGTTCAGTGGGTACCGGCTGAGAAGCCTGCTGGGGTTCCTGCTGTGTCCCCTGCGGCGCTGCGTCTGCCGAGGGCTGCTGCGAATCGCTGCTGTTGTCAGCGGCGATGTTGTCCTTATTTTCTTCGCTCATGGCTTCTATGGAACCACAGCCTCAGATTCACATGCGCTTAGCGTGCCGATTAGTCGGACGGAGCGTTGTTCTCGGCGTTCGTCGCGCTGTCTTTTTGGCTGCTGTTCTGGCTGCCCGAAATCACAATTTCTTCTTCCGGACGCACAGCGGTCTTCAAGGCCACTGCACGAGCCAGTCGCGCGTAGCGTAGCTCCTGTTCGCGGAAGCGAATGTAGGACGACACCGTGGTAAACACGAACGCCAACACCAGTACGTAGAGCAGCAAATCGGTGCCCCGGGTCACACCAATCCAGTTGGCCACCACGGTCAGATCGTCGGGACGCACGATTGCCCACAGGCACGCGATGACGAAAACGACGAATCCCAGTTTCACGCCCGCCTTGGCGCGTGCTTTACGACGGTTAGCGACGAAGTAAGCCACCAGGCCCACCATCGCCAGCAGCAAAATAATTTGAACGATGGATGCGGTCATGGCAGCCTCTTCGAAATCAGGGAGTCGGCAAGGATATTGACACCGTTGAACAAGGATTGCCCTTTGGACATGGAGTATTCCGTGTAGAGGATGTCCACCGGCTGCTCAGCGGTACGCCAGCCTCTGTTGTCCATGACCTCGACAAATTCGGAGGCATGGCTCATACCGTTCATGCGCAGGTTCAGTTGCTCTGCCACCGTGCGGTTGAAGGCGCGCAGGCCGTTGTGGGCGTCGGTAAGACCGAGCCGGCGCGTGCGTGGTGACAACATGACCACCGTCTTGAGGACAATTCGCTTAATCAGCGGCACCTGGTCATCTTCGGCGCGAGGGCGGCCGAAACGGGTCCCCACAATGATGTCGATTGGTTCGCTGCGCAGTCGCTGCACCATGGCGACTACGTCCTTGACCTGGTGCTGGCCATCGGCGTCGAAGGTGACAAAGTACTTCGAGCCAGCCTGCGCGCGAGCGTATTCCACGCCGGTCTGGATAGCCGCCCCTTGACCCAAATTGACAGGGTGGTTGACCAGGTGAGCGCCAGCCCTGTGGATCTCCAGGCTGGAGTTATCCGAAGAGCCGTCGTTGACCGCGACAATGTTGGGGAAGGTCTCGCGAGCGTGCTCGAGAACCTCACGAATAACCTGGCCCTCGTTGTAGCACGGCACAATCAGCCAGGTGTCCGAGAAATCCATGTTGTCAGTCATCGTTCCGAAGCCTACCGCACAAACAATCGTCGATATGCGCGTGACATGAGCTGAGTTGGCAAAAGTCGGAAAAGTGTCCGCACCGCCAAGTTAAACACCGCCCGCGGCCTGGAAATCAGCCCCTCAGCTATCAGCGTGCGCTGGAGCTGGCGTTCACCGCGGATGATGCCGCGCGAGGTTCGCCGCTCGAACATGCCGTCGGCACGGAAGTACACCAGCGGCTCGGGCAGATTCTCAAACTTCGCGCCGGCGGCCATGAGGCGCACCCAGAGGTCGTAGTCCTCCATCAGACGGATGTCGCGATACCCACCGACCTCACGCACCTTCGCCGTTCGCAGCATCGAGGAGGGGTTATTCACGGGCGAATTGATCTTGATATAACGCGCAATCTCGGCGTGCGTCTGCGGCAGAGTCCGCACGCGCACCACGTTGTCCGGCGTGCCCTCGAACTCCGCCATTGCACTGCCCAGCACATCCAACTCCGGATTAGCGGTCAGCACGTCCCACTGCTTTTCAAAGCGGTCCGCACGCGCAATATCGTCCGCATCCAGCCGCGCCACCCATGGCGTTTCCACCAACTGAAGACCCGCCTGCGAAGCCACTCCCGAGCCGCCATTTTCCGCACAACGCAGCACGGTCATCTCCGAATGCGCCTGCTCATGCTTGACGACGACCCGGTCGAGTTCCTGCCCGATCGGGCCATCGATGACCACAATGACGTGCGCGGCCGGACGCGTCTGGTTCCACAGCGACTGCAGCGCAGCATCGAGCTGGTCGGGGACGACGCGGTGGTAGACGGTCATGAGAACCGTGAGGTTAGTGATGGTGGACATGTGAGTCTCGAACCTTGGGAGTTGCAGGGGGATTTGGACAGTTTTTTTTGGGGGGGGGGGCGGTATTGGATGCGGGTGGTGTTATTCCACCGCAAAAGCCTCCGATACGGCTGACCTGGCAGCACGTGGGGAAAGTGTGCGCAGCGCAAGCAGGTGAATGACAACACCTACTGCAGAGCCTACGGCGATAGCCGCGACCGTGCGTACCGACAGGTGCCCAGGAAGGAAAAGAATAGCAACGGCGATCGTGGTCGCAGCCAACCAACCGATCAGATACATATGGTGCTTTTCCACTGCCAAGGTGACCGAGCCGGTAATCATCAACATGGCGGTCAACGTCGCACCGAGCGTCAGCGCTGCGAGCACCGGCCCGGACACGTGATAGCTATCGTCCAGGATGAGAGTCATAATCCACGGGCCGATGAGCCATGCCAGGCCCGCCCCGAAGGTGCCGAAAGCAGCCAGCGCTCCCAACGGCTTGGCCAGCGCTGCCAGCACGCCTTCGGAGCGATGCCGGACAAAGCTCACAATGATGGCGTTTTGGAACTTCTCTAAGGGCATGAGCAGTGGAGCGCGGGTCAGCGTTACGGCGTAGGCGATACCCGCAATGGTCACCGCTGCGGTGAAGTTGTTGGCATGCGGCGGGGTAAGCGACTCGGCTATCCCTGCGCCAGTGGTGACCGCTTCGCCGGCAATCTTGACGATTGTCGGAAAACCTGTGACCAGCACAGCAGATGCGCCGGATGCGCCCATGGCCGTGACCATGAGAGTGATGAAGCGGCGCACCGGGACGTCGGCACGCGCGAACATGACCGAGCGGGTTGCCGGGGAAAACAGCGCGAGAATAAGCCAACTGACAGTGCCGAACACCGTGATAATCAGCCAGGCCAGCAGGCCCCAGCCGAAGTACCAGGCGATGAGTGCCAGAGCCACGCGCACGAGAATGTCAATCATGATTAGCGCGGCGTAGGGGCCCCACAGTTGGCGGCCGCTGAGCAGACCCGAGGTGGTTGCCTGCATAGAGTACAGCGCCAGACCAAAAGCCATGAGCAGAATTGCAGTGCCGGCGCCATCCTGCACGACCAGTGGGGCCCACAGCGGACCCGTCACTGCCATGGTGACGAAAGTAACTGCGGCGACGCCCAGGGACACTGTGATGGGACGAGCACCGAGAGTTTGACCCGCTTCCGAGGCTTCCTGCTCCTGGCTCTGCCCCTGCTCTCGATCCCGCTCCCGCGATTCCGCAGCACCGATTGCGCGCGTGGTCTCCTGCATCAGCCCGCCGAGAACACCCGTGAGCGCGAAGAAAAGCCCCCAGAACGCCACGAACTGCAGGTTTACCGCATTGGGAAGTGCGCGGGCCGAGATAATCAGCACCGCGAAGCTGCCTATCGCCGCGACAATCGTGGCCAGCGACAACCATTTGAAACCGGACATTGACGTGCCTCTAGCTCTCTAGTCCTTGGCCTTCGAGTAGCCGAGCTTTTCAAACTGAGCGGCCAGTTCCTCATCCACGATTGGAGCACCATTATCGTCGATGCCCTGGTCAGCAGGGGAGCGCGTCGGATCAGTGGGGAAGTCCGGCAAGGAGCTGCGTGACAGCCAGGAGTCAAAGATGACATCCAGGTGCGAGGTGGTGATGCCACGCTCGCGGCATACACGGTTGGCCAGTGCGCGGAAGTCCACTGCATCGACCACACTGTGGCGGTTGGTGGTGGTCCACTTGTGCACCAGGTCGAAGAACACCTCGTCGCCCAGCAGCAGACGCAGAGCGTGCACAGTCAGCGCGCCGCGCTTGTACAGACGGTCGTCGAACATCAGCTTGGGCCCTGGGTTGGCGATGACGATGTCCTGATCATCTTCAAGCAGGTCCAGGTAGTGCTTGCGGGCGTGCACATCCGCGCTGGCACCGCCGCTGACCTCGGACCACACCCACTCGGAATAGCAGGCAAAACCCTCGTTGAGCCAGATATCGCGCCACTGCGAAATGCCGACACTGTTGCCGAACCACTGGTGCGACAACTCGTGGGCAATCAGTCGATTCCACGTGTCCTTGCCGTCGGCGTGGTTGGCTCCGAAGATGGACAGACCCTGTGCCTCGATGGGGATCTCCAGGTCGTCTTCACAAATGACCACCTGGTAGGCACGGAAGGGGTAAGGGCCAAAGAGCTTGGCGAATTCATCGAGCATGCGTCCCTGGTCGCGGAAGTCGTGGCGGGCATTTGCCACCAACTCAGAGGGCACCCAGGCCACTACGGTCGAGGTCTGGCACGGCAGCTCGACCTTCTTAAACTGGCCGACATTGATGGTGGCCAAGTAGGAGGCCATGGGCTCCTCGGTGACAAACCGCCAGCGGCGGCGCGATCCGCCCACGTTCACCGGAGCGTCGGCAAGCCCTGGTGCGACGACCTCGTAGGGAGCGTCGGTGACCATCGTGAACTCGTAAAATGCCTTGACCTCGGGATCGTCATCGCAGGGGTACCACGACGCCGCGCCCACCGGCTGCGATGCCACGAGTGCACCGTTTTCGAGTTCCTCCCAGCCAATTTCGCCCCACTTCGAGCGCACCGGACGTGGCGTGCCCGAGTAAGTCACAATCAGCCGCAGCGTCTCGTCGGGAGCCAACTCGCGGTCAAAGGTGACGCGCAGCTTGCGTCCCGAATGGCGCCAGCGCTTTACATCGATTGAGTGTGCCTGCGAATCGGAAATCGCATCCACCGAATCGACCCCCAGCGCATCCGCAAAGTCGAGCGTGATGTGTGAGGTCCAAGCATTGATTTCGATATGCAGAGTCGCCGTCGCCTTCAGACGATTCGGCCCGACCCGATAATCGAGGTCCAGCTCGTATTTGTTCACCCGGAAACCCAGGTTGAACGCAATACCGGTATAAGGATTAGTGAAATCAGCGCTACTCACGGCTGTTACCTTACTTGAGCTTGTTCCACAGCCACGTAGATATGAGTGCCTCGACGAACGCGACCTGCGAATTATCCGCCGCACCGGCGTGGCCTCCTTCGGTATTTTCGTGATAATCCACCGGCTGTCCCGCTTCCTCCAGCAGCCACGCCAGGCTCCTCGCATGTGCCGGGTGGACACGGTCATCCCTGGTAGACGTCGTAATCAACGCTGGTGGGTAGGCGCGCTGCTCTCGCTTGACGACGCGCTGGACCGGCGAATACTGCGCAATCGCAGCCCGCTCGGTGGGGTCGTCCGGGTTTCCATATTCGGCCATCCAGGAGGCTCCTGCGGACAGCTTGTGGTAGCGCATCATGTCCGCCAGTGGCACCTGGGACACCACCGCTCCCACTAACTCCGGGTAGGAGGTGAGGCAGACTGCGGTCAGCAGCCCGCCGTTGGAACCACCGCGCACGCCCAGCTGTTCGCGCGTGCAGTAGCCACGTGCAACCAAATCGCGCAGTACGGCCTGATGATCCTCATAGACCCTCATCCGCTCAGTCTTGACCACCGAGGAGTGCCAGGTCGGGCCAAATTCGCCACCGCCACGCAGGTTGGCCTCCACGAAGTAGCCGCCCCGATCGAGCCAGGTCAGTCCACGAATCGCCGAGTACTGTGGGACCAGCGAGACCTCGAAACCGCCGTAGGCGTGCACGAGGGTAGGGGCTGGGTTCGGAGTGGGTGTGGCTGTGGTTGTCTCTGCACTAGCGCCTGCGTCGAAGCGGCCGGTGATGCGATACGGAATCCGCGTGCCATCGGCCGAGGTCGCCCAGTGCTGCCGCGTCTCCATCCCCTCACTGTCGAAGAGCGCCGGAGCACGCCGCACTTCCGTGAGCGGGTTGCCGACTTGCCCGTACCAGAGAGTTGCCGGCTGCGTTGCCGAGGTCGACACCAACCAGATTTCATCGTCGCGTTCAGAGGCCGTATCAATCACGCTCACAGTGGCCTGTGCCGGTAACTCGCCGAAAGCCTCCACCGGCTCCCACGAGCCCTCCCGCAACACGACCAACTTCGTCGCCACATCCTCCAACAGCGTCAACACCAGGAAGTTCTTCGTCCACGCCAGCTGCTGGAACGAGGTGTGCGCATCAGGGGTGAAAATCACCTCCACCTCACGCGAGCCCGCCAGCCACTTATCGAGCTCCACAACGGCCACGCCACCAGCCGGAATGCCATTGAACTCCGTGCGGGGCATCAACACCAACCACTGCCGATGGACACTCGTGCGACAGTCCTGCGGCACCTCCAGGATCTGCAGGGAAAAGTCCCCATTCTGCTGCGCCGCCAACTTGCCCGGACGCTCCGCTGCCACGAACCGCTGCGAATTATAAAAATCATGCGCACGCTCGACAAACAGCCGCTCGAAACCCTCCGTCGCGTCGAACCAGCCGCCCACGGCCACATCATCACTGTGGCCTGAGAAAATCACATCCGCGCTTGACGACGGCATGCCGCGCCGCCACCTCCGCACCTGCCGCGGGTAGCCCGAATCCGTCAGTGACCCCGGACCAAAGTCACTGCCAACGAGAATCTCGTCACGGCCCAACCAACAGACATCGGACTTCGCCTCCGTGAGGTAGAACGGCTCATCCTCCACAAAAGTGCAGTTGACGAGGTCAAACTCCCGCACCACAGTGGCATCGGCGCCGCCGCGAGAGAGCAGAATCAACGCGCGGTCATACTCCGGATAACGGCACACCGTGCCCTTCCAGACCCAGTTTTCTCCCTCGGCTTTCGCCAGCGCATCGAGGTCGATGAGAGTTTCCCACTCGGTCGCCTGCGGATCGTCCTGGCCAGCCAGATAGCTCTGCAACGAGGTGCGCCGCCACAGGCCCCGCGGATGCTCGGCATCCCGCCAGAAGTTATAGAGGTACTCGCCGCGCCGCACCGGGTATGCGATCCGGGCATCGGTGTTGAGCGCAGCCAGGATGCGTTGTTCCAGGTTGGTGCGGTCGCTGGTGTCGTCGGCAAGCGAATCGACACCTGCGACGGTGGCCTCCGACTGCGCGCGGGCCCACGCCAGCGCCTGGGAGCCGTCGATATCGTCCAGCCAATCGGGGACAAGATCAGTGGAGAGGAAGGAGAGATTGTTGCCCAAGTCGGTGTCCGTGTCGGTGCCCATGCCCACCACCGTAGCCGACCGCAGTAGGTAAAACCGGGACTCGCGCGTGAAGTAAAGACAAGTCGTGCGTAGACTTGTGCACGTGGCTGAACATTTTGATCTTGTAGTACTCGGCGGCGGTCCTGGCGGATACGTCGCAGCAATCCGTGCATCCCAGCTGGGCCTGAAGACTGCCGTGGTGGAGAAGCAATACTGGGGCGGTGTCTGCCTCAACGTTGGCTGTATTCCATCCAAGTCTCTGTTGAAGAACGCCGAGGTGGCGCACATTTTCAACCATGAGGCTAAGACCTTCGGTATCTCCGGCGATGTCTCCTTTGACTTCGGTGCCGCACACGCGCGTTCGCGCAAGGTGTCCGCGGGCATCGTCAAGGGTGTTCATTTCCTGATGAAGAAGAACAAGATCACCGAAATCAACGGTTTCGGTGAATTCACTGGCCCGACCTCCATGGCCATCACTGATGGCGATGACAAGGGCAAGGAAATTACCTTCGACAAGGCGATTATTGCGACCGGTTCTGTCGTCCGTTCCCTGCCGGGCGTTGAGGTCGGCGGCAACATCGTTTCCTACGAAGAGCAGATTCTCTCCGACGAGCTGCCGGACTCCATGGTTATCGTCGGTGCTGGCGCCATCGGTATGGAGTTCGCATACGTCTTGGCTAACTACGGCGTGGATGTCACCATCGTCGAGTTCATGGACAACGTTCTGCCGAACGAGGACGCAGACGTCTCCAAGGTTATTGCCAAGGAATACAAGAAGCTGGGCGTCAAGCTCATGACCGGGCACAAGACCACCTCCATCGTGGACAATGGTGACTCGGTTGAGGTCAAGGTCGAGGCCAAGGATGGTGGCGACGAGCAGACTCTGACCGTCGACCGCGTTATGGTCTCCATCGGCTTCGCACCGCGCACAGAGGGCATCGGCCTGGACAAGGCCGGTGTTGAGCTGGGCGAGCGCGGCGAGATTGTCATCGACGAGTACATGCGCACCAACGTCGACAACATCTACGCCATCGGTGACGTCACCATGAAGCTGCAGCTGGCACACGTCGCTGAGGCACAGGGCGTTATCGCAGCTGAGCACATGGCGGGACACGAGACCGAGACCATCCCGGACTACAACATGATGCCGCGCGCAACCTTCTGTAACCCGCAGGTTGGTTCCTTCGGTAAGACCGAGGCGCAGGCCAAGAAGTGGGCAGAGGAGAACGGCCGCGAGATTAAGGTTTCCACCTTCCCGTTCTCTGCCAACGGTAAGGCCCAGGGTCTGGCGGAGCCGGCTGGTTTCGTGAAGCTCATTGCAGATGCTGAGTACGGCGAGCTGCTGGGTGGTCACATGGTGGGCGCCAACGTTTCGGAGCTCATGCCGCAGCTGGTTCTGGCTGAGAAGTACGAGCTGACCACTGAGGAAATCGGCCGCGCCGTCCACATTCACCCGACCATGTCCGAGGCTATGAAGGAAGCAGCTGAGGGCGTTATGGGCAAGATGATCAACCTGTAAGAGGTTGTGGTTTTTGCCTGGGGCCAGTTTTCGCTGGTCCTGGCTCTCACTGGGCTGGTTCCGGTTCAGGCAAATACGAGTTAGTGCTTAAGTTTATGACAGTTTGACCGTGAAAATCGGTGCGAAAGTGTCATAAACTTAAGCACTTTCTTTTTGGGGTCTTCCTTTTTTTGGGGGGGGGCATCCTGCGCGAACCAAGCCCCCCGCAAACAGGCCGGCCCTGCGCCCGTCGTAAAGCGAACTAGTACGGCGAGACGGTGGAGCGGTGCATGTTGATGTCGATATCGCGATGGATCGGCGGGAACGCGCGCTGCGGACAGGCCTCGCGGGAGCAGACCCTGCAGCCGGCACCGATCGGAGTGGCGGCGTCGAGGTCCGCGAGATCGAGACCATCGGCGTACACGGTGCGCTCAGCGTGACGGGCCTCGCAGCCCAAACCGATGGCAAAAACCTTACCTGGCTTGCCGAAACGGGCCGCGTGATGCTCCACGGTCCGCGAAATCCACATGTACGGCCGACCATCCGGCATGAGTGCGACCTGCCGCATGACTTTGCCGGGGTAGGAGAAAGTCTCGTAGACGTTCCACAGCGGGCAGGTACCGCCCGAATGCGTGAAGTGGAAGCCCGTGGCGGATTGGCGTTTGGACATGTTACCCGCGCGGTCGACGCGCACGAATGTCCATGGAATACCGCGCAAGCTGGGGCGTTGCATCGTGGACAGTCGGTGGCAGATGGTCTCGTAGCCCACGCCGTAAGTGCGAGACAACAGCTCGATGTCGTAGCGTTTCGACTCAGCCATCGCATGGAACGACTCATACGGCAGAATCAGGGCCGCCGCGTAGTACGTCGCGACTCCGCGCTGCGCCAGCTTCCGCGACTCTTCCGACATGAAATGCCCGGACGCGACGGCTTCGGAAATGGTCTCGCCCTGCTCCAAAAACCCCAGCTCCGTGGCCATGCGGAAGGCCCGCTGTCCCGGCGAGAGGTGCCGCGCGAGGTAGAGCGTCTTCGTCCGCCGATCAAGGCTGTGCTGCACATCGCCTAACGACGATTCCAGCGCAATCCGAATCCCATGGTCGTTGGACAGCCTGTCGGCCAGCACAGAGACCACATCGGTGGTCTCGTCGGTGATGCGCAGCTCGCGGGCCAGCTCCTCAGCGGCGGTGTCGACCGAAGCGATGTAGTTCTGGCGGGCGTAGAAGTAGTCGCGGACCTCCTCATGTGGCATGGTCAGCGCCTGTGAGCCGGAGGCGGTGTCGGTGCTGTTGCCGAAGTTGCGCTCCTCGGTGGCCAGGGAGAGCTTGTCGGTGACGTTGCGGTAGCGGCGGTGGATGTCCACCATGATGCGGGCGATATCAGGGTGGTCGCGAACCATTTCCGAGATCTCCTGCAGATCCATGGGGGACTTAGCGATCTCCTTGTCCATCACCACGTCCTGAACCTCAGCGAGGAGACGGGAGTCGTCATCGCGGGAGAAGAAAGTCGCGTCAACGCCGAATGTGTCCGTGATGCGGAGCAGCACGGGCACAGTCAGCGGGCGGACGTCGTGCTCAATCTGGTTGACGTAACTAGCCGAGAGGCCCAACGCCTGCGCGAGCGCAGCCTGGCTGAGGTCGCGCTCGCGGCGTAGCTGGCGGAGGCGGGATCCGACATAGGTTTTCGACATACTGCCCAGCATATCGCGGGCTTTGCTGAACTTGTGTAGAAAACCGTTGCAACCTTTGCTTACGTGTGTAGGTGCTGAGGTTCTCAGGCACGCTTCACGACGGCCCGGAGTCGACACGTCGATGAACACACAAAAACACCCAGCGAGGGCTGCAAGTGCAACCCTCGCTGGGTGTTGAAGTTAGGTCCTTGACCTAAGTCCTAAGCCGAGTGACTTAGAACTGACCCTCCTCGGTGGAGCCCTTCAGGGCGGTGGTGGAGGAGTTCGGGTCGACGGTGGTGGCGATGCGGTCGAAGTAGCCAGCGCCAACCTCGCGCTGGTGCTTGACAGCGGTGAAGCCGCGCTTCTCGGCAGCCTCGAACTCGCGGTTCTGCAGGTCGACGAATGCGGACATCTGCTCGCGAGCGTAGCCGTAAGCCAGGTCGAACATGCCGTAGTTCAGGGCGTGGAAGCCAGCCAGGGTGATGAACTGGAACTTGAAGCCCATCTTGCCCAGCTCGTTCTGGAACTTGGCGATCTCGTCCTTCTCGAGGTGAGCGGACCAGTTGAAGGACGGGGAGCAGTTGTAAGCCAGGAGCTGGTCCGGGTACTCAGCCTTGACGCCCTCAGCGAACTTCTTAGCCAGCTCGAGGTCCGGAGTACCGGTCTCCATCCAGATCATGTCAGCGTACGGAGCGTAGGACTTTGCACGCTCGATGCACGGCTCCAGGCCGTTCTGGACGTGGTAGAAGCCCTCGGAGGTGCGGTCACCGGTGATGAACTTCTGGTCGCGCTCATCAACATCGGAGGTGATGAGGGTAGCGGCCTCAGCGTCGGTGCGGGCGATGATGACGGTCGGGGTGTTGGAGACGTCAGCAGCCAGGCGAGCAGAGGTCAGGGTGCGGATGTGCTGCTGGGTCGGGATCAGGACCTTGCCGCCCAGGTGGCCACACTTCTTCTCAGAAGCGAGCTGGTCCTCCCAGTGGGTACCAGCGGCACCAGCGTTGATCATAGCCTTCTGCAGCTCGTAGACGTTCAGAGCGCCACCGAAGCCAGCCTCACCGTCAGCGACGATCGGCAGCAGCCAGTTGTCGACGGAGTCGTCGCCCTCGATGCGAGCGATCTCGTCTGCGCGGAGCAGAGCGTTGTTGATGCGACGAACGACGTTCGGCACGGAGTTAGCCGGGTACAGGGACTGGTCCGGGTAGGTGTGGCCGGAGAGGTTAGCGTCACCAGCAACCTGCCAACCGGAGAGGTAGACAGCCTTCAGGCCAGCGCGAGCCTGCTGAACGGCCATGTTACCGGTCAGCGCGCCCAGAGCGTTGATGTAGGAGTCGTCCTTAACGTTGACGCCTTCCCACAGGATCTCAGCGCCGCGGCGAGCGAGGGTGTTCTCCTCGACGACGGAGCCCTGGAGCTCAGCAACCTGCTCAGCGGTGTAGTCGCGGGTGATACCTTCCCAGCGCGGGTTCTCGTCCCAATCCTTCTGGATTTCGGCGGCGGTACGTGCCTTACCAACGTTAGACATAAACGGAGTCACTTCCTTTTGCTTGCTTTTTGAACTCCGGGTGCTGACTTAAGAACAATTCCGACAGAACCGATCTACAGGCTGACCCGATAGTGACCGCGGTGTCACGTGAATGCAGGGGGCGCTAGCAAAGTGCTGTACCCCTGCACACAAACATGCGAACAAAAACAATGTCCGCTTCCGCGTGCCATGTCTCACATTTTGGGGCATAGCGCTACGTTCGTCAAGCAGCTTCCGATGTGAATTCAAGTATGTAATACGGATAACACTTGTGAAGATTGCAAACATTGTGATGTGTAGCTTGGCTTTAACAATTTTCGCCTGTGACCGGCCGGTACATTTGTACTGTTATTTCCCTATGGCGGACTCGCGAATAATGTTCCCCCCGCTTTGGGGTGATTTATATTTTGGTATTTATCAAAGCTGGCCGTTAACAGTGTTTGGGGTTTAGGGGGTGTTTCGCTACCCCCGAAATTACGGCCGTAAAGGTGGAAACGGGCTTCTAAATACACTGCCGTTACACCGTCAGTACCCCGCCGGAGCATCCCTGGGTAGTGGCCAGGGTCTCGGTTGTCATCTCGCTTTTATGGTCTGGTTTGAAGGCGGAGGCTGTAGCGACGTGATTGGTCGCTGGCCGTTGATATGCAGGTCGCAATAGTAAATGTCTGTGAGGCGCGACACTTTCCCATTGTGTGTGGTGTTCTGTGGCTGGAGGAAAGAGTGCCGGGGATGCTGCAGTCAATGCGGGTGGGGGAGGGCTGGTTGTGGCGTCAGGACTGAATGCCCGAATGGTCATTGGGGAGGGGTGGGGTCTGTTCGCAGGGTGCTCGTCGTAAAGCGAATGAAATGGCAAATGTGAGCGGCGCTATACCGGGCTGGCGGTTGGCGGTTATGGAAAAAGACGGTTCATAAGTGCGCCGAATCACATACAGTAGGGGAACAACGCATCCAGTGTGAGCCGCTGACGTGGCCGTGGCTGGATGGGCAAATTGCAATCAATAGTTTTGAGGAGAGCAATGGCACAGCGTATTTCGGCAGGTGGAATGCAGGTCGCGAAGGTTCTTTACGACTTCGTTAATGACACCGCACTCCCCGCCGCCGGCATTGAGGACAAGGACGCGTTCTGGAACGGCTTCGGTGACATTGTCGCTAAGTACACTCCGCGCAACCGCGAGCTGCTGGCCAAGCGCGATGAGCTGCAGGAAAAGCTCGACGCTTGGTACAAGGAACACCCGGGCGAGCAGAATCAGGATGAGTACGTCGCATTCCTGAAGGAAATTGGCTACCTCGTTGACAACCCGGGTGACTTCCAGGTCACTACCGCTAACGTCGACACCGAGATCACTTCCACCGCTGGCCCGCAGCTGGTTGTGCCGGTCCTCAACGCCCGTTTCGCCATCAACGCTGCGAACGCACGCTGGGGCTCGCTTTACGACGCGCTGTACGGCACCAACGCTATTCCTGAAGATGGCGGTGCGGAGAAGGACACCCCGGGCTACAACAAGGTCCGCGGTGACCGCGTTATCGCATGGGGTCGTAACTTCCTGGACAAGGCTCTGCCGCTGGTCGACGGTTCCCACGCGGACGTCACCTCTTACGACATCGTCGACGGTCACCTGCAGGCAACCCTGGAAGGCGGCGCTACCTCCGGTCTGCGCGAGCCGGAGACCCTGGTCGGCTACACCGGTGACAAGGACGCGCCGGAGTCCATTTACTTCAAGCACAACGGTCTGCACATCCAGCTGCTGATTGACCCGGAGTCCCCGGTTGGCAAGACCGACAAGGCTGGCGTCAAGGACATCATCCTGGAAGCCGCTGTCACCAACATCATGGACCTCGAGGACTCTGTCGCCGCAGTCGACGCTGCAGACAAGACCCTGGGTTACACCAACTGGCTGGGCCTGAACGTCGGTGACCTCGCAGTCGAGTTCACCCGTGGCGGCAAGAAGCTGTCCCGTACCATCAACGACGACCGCACCTACACCGCTCTTGACGGTTCCGAGGTCACCCTGCACGGTCGTTCCCTGAACCTGGTCCGTAACGTCGGCCACCTGATGCAGAACCCGGCCATCCTCGACCGCGACGGCGAGGAGATTTTCGAGGGCATCATGGATGCCGTCGTCACCGCTGTGTGTGCAATCCCGGGCCTGGATCAGGACAACGCACGTAAGAACTCCCGTACCGGCTCCATCTACATCGTGAAGCCGAAGCAGCACGGCCCGGATGAGGCTGCTTTCACCAACGAGCTGTTCGCAGACGTTGAGAAGCTGCTGGGTCTGCCGCACAACACCCTGAAGGTCGGCCTGATGGACGAGGAGCGTCGTACCTCCGTCAACCTGGACGCCGCCATCAAGGCTGTTTCCGAGCGTGTCGTCTTCATTAACACCGGCTTCATGGACCGCACTGGTGATGAGATCCACACCTCCATCCAGGCTGGTCCGATGTTCCGCAAGGCTGTTCAGAAGACCGCTCCGTGGATGCTGGCTTACGAGGACAACAACGTCGACTCCGGTCTGGCACACGGCCTGCAGGGCAAGGCTCAGATTGGTAAGGGCATGTGGGCCATGACCGAGCAGATGGCCGAGCTGCTGGAGCAGAAGATTGGTCAGCCGAAGCAGGGTGCGTCCACCGCGTGGGTTCCGTCCCCGACCGGTGGTGTGCTGCACGCTACCCACTACCACGAGGTTGACGTCTTCGGTGTTCAGGACAAGCTGCTTACCGACGGTCGCCGTGACACCTTCGGTGACCTGCTCACCATCCCGGTAGCGGCAGCTAAGGCTGGCGAGCCGGGCGCTGACTGGTCCGATGAGGACAAGGCTAACGAGCTGGACAACAACTGCCAGTCCATCCTGGGCTACGTTATCCGCTGGGTTGAGCAGGGTGTTGGCTGCTCCAAGGTGCCGGACATCAACGATGTTGACCTGATGGAGGACCGCGCTACCCTGCGTATTTCCTCCCAGACTCTGGCTAACTGGCTGCTGCACGGTGTTGTCACCGAGGAGCAGATCATCGATTCGCTGGAGCGCATGGCCGAGGTCGTTGACCGCCAGAACGAGGGCGATGAGGCATACCTGCCGATGGCTCCGGACTTCGACAAGTCCATTGGTTTCCAGGCTGCCAAGGAGCTCATCCTCGATGGTGTGAACCAGCCGTCCGGTTACACCGAGCCGATCCTGCACCGCCGTCGCCTGGAGTTCAAGAAGCGCGAGGGCATCGACCAGGATTAATTCTTGGTCGGGCTGCGGCTACCGAGCCTGAAATAGCAAAATAGATACCCAAACTGCCGGCGCGCATGCGCGCCGGCAGTTTTGTTTTTGGGGGAAGCGCACCATGATTCTCAGATTCGAGATACCCGGGTTCACAAGCGGGGTAGGGGCAACGTTGCTAGCGTTGATTGGGAAGTTAATTGAGAATATGCAGTCTGCAACGTCCAAGGAGCAGCGACCCCCATGACTAATTCCACGACCGATAGTGCTACCAACCTCGCCAAGGCCAAAGAATTCCTCCATAGCGCGGGCGCAATCCTCTTTGACCTCGACGGGGTAATTACGCCTACCGCCGATGTGCACGAGCAGGCGTGGGCGGACATGTTTAGCGACTACTTCGAGCACAAGGGTGTCTCGGCCTACACAGAGGAGGACTACTTCACCTACCTCGATGGCCGCCGCCGCGATGAGGGCATCGCAGCAATCCTGGAATCTCGCGGCATTTCGCTGCCACACGGTAGTGATGAGGACACAGCGAAAGACGAGACGATTGTCGGGCTCGGGAAGCGCAAAAATGATGACTTCTTGGCGCGAGTCGAGAGGGGAATTGAGGCCTACCCGGGGTCGGTTGCGCTGCTCGACGAGTTACAGGGCGCGGGGGACTCGTCGGCAAGCGAAAAACCGCAGTTGGCGGTGGTTAGCTCGTCGAAGAACGCGGTGCCGGTGCTGACGGCCGCTGGGCTGCGTGAGCGGTTCGTGGAGATTGTTGACGGCGTGGTGGCGCATGAGAACAACCTGCCGGGTAAGCCAGCCGCCGATACTTTCGTGTACGCGGCGAAGAATCTGGGGGTGGCGCCGCGCGATGCTGTGGTGGTCGAGGATGCCATCAGTGGTGTGCAAGCGGGTGCAGCCGGCGCATTTGGTCTGGTCATTGGTGTTGACCGCGGTGCTGGTGCGGAAGCGCTGCGCCGAGCGGGCGCCGACGTTGTGGTCAGTGACTTGGCGGCACTCGTCTAGGCTGGCTCGTGACAAATGGCTGAGACAAAACCGGAAGGCATCATGGCCAACGATTCGACCACGGCAGCAGTCGACGAGACCGAGCGTGTGATTCCGCAGGGGCAGGGTCACGACGCGGAGACCGCCGAGGCTGAAAAACAGGAGGAGACGGTGTCCCCAGTTCGTCGTAAGCAGCGTCGTAACTTCCCGGCGGATCGTGCGGATAAGCACCACCACCTTGTAAATGCCGAGGGACTCATGGACCGAGACATCACTCCGGTCGATGAGTGGCGTCTGATTGAGACGAAGCCGAACGGCCTCCCGCTCGGTTTGGGCGAGACGCTGTTTGCGCTGTCGAACGGGTACATCGGCATGCGTGGCAACCCGCCGGAGGGCCGTGACTCCAGTGAGCACGGCACTTATATCAACGGTCTGCATGAGACCTGGCCGATTAGGCACGCCGAGGACGCCTACGGCCTAGCCCGTCAGGGGCAGACGATTGCCAATGCTCCGGACGCCAAGGCAATGCGTCTCTACATTGACGATGAGCCCCTGCGTCTCGGCAATGCTGAGGTCAGCGACTACGAACGTAGCCTGGATTTCCGTGAGGGGGTGCTGCGTCGTCGGTTCATTTGGCGCACCCCGGGTGGCAAGCACGTTCGCGTCACCTCTGAGCGCATGGTGTCTTTCCAGGAAAAGCATGTCGCCGCGATGAGTCTGGAAGTCGAGCTGCTGGATGCGGATGCTGCGGTGATGATCAACTCGCAGATCCTCAACCGCCAGGACGGCGAGGACGAGTACCACGATGCCGCCAAGGCGCAGGGCACCGAACTGGATCCCCGTCGCGCCGAAGCATTGGAAGACCGCGTTCTGATTCCGGCATTTCAGTCGGAATCGGCGCACGGGCAGCGCTCGACACTGGGCTACCGCTGCGCAAACTCCGGTATGACCGTGGCCACTTCCATGGACCACACCTTTACTGTCCGCACTCCCGACGGCACGGAGCCGTTCGTAGAGGTTTCGCAGTCGACCGAGCCGGATGTGGCCAGCTCCCTGTTTAACCTGGATGCGCCGGTCGGCACTGTCATCCGCCTGGAGAAGCTGGTCGCGTACCACTCCTCCCGCAAGGTTCGTGCCGAAGAGCTGGCATTCCGCTGTGAGCGCACCCTGAACCGCGTCGGACGCATCGGCATGCTGGGGCTGATGGAGAACCAGGAGGAGTGGCTCGAACGCTTCTGGGAGCGCTCTGACGTGGTCATTTACAATCAGCCGGAGATTCAGCAGGCAGTGCGCTGGAACATTTGGCAGATTATCCAGGCCGCCGCCCGCGCTGAATTCCAAGGTGTGCCGGCCAAGGGAATGACCGGCACTGGCTACGGCGGCCACTACTTCTGGGACACGGAAATCTACGTGACCCCATTCCTTACTTATACGTCGCCGCAATTCTCGCGCAATGCCATGCGCTTCCGCTGGGACATGCTCGAAGCCGCGTGGGCGCGTGCCGACGAACTGGCGCACGACGGTGCCCTCTTCCCGTGGCGCACTATCAATGGTCAGGAGTCCTCGGCCTACTTTGAGGCCGGCACGGCGCAGTACCACATCGATGCGGACATCGTGTACGCGATGATGAAGTACGTCTATGCCTCCGGCGATGAGGAGTTCCTGCTCAAGGAGGGCACGGATCTGCTGCTCGGCACGGCCAGATTCTGGATGTCGCTGGGATTCTTCGATGCCGAGCATCGAGAGTTCCAGATTCACAGCGTCACCGGTCCAGATGAGTACAACACGGTGGTGAACAACAACCTGTACACCAACGTGATGGCGCAGTATAACCTGCGGGTTGCTGCGGACGTCGTCAAGCAGATGAAGCGTGATCGCCCTGCTGCCTATCGCGAACTGACCAACCGCTTCGACCTCACCGAGCGCGAGGTTGAAGAGTGGGAGCAGGCCGCTGAGGCGATGTACATCCCGTTCGATGAGAAGCTCGGCATTCACCCTCAGGATGACCAGTTCCTACTGCGTAAGCGCTGGAATCTCGACGATCCCGAGGTCGGACCCCTGCGCCCGTTGCTGCTGCATTACCACCCGCTGACGATTTACCGTCACCAGGTCATTAAGCAGGCGGACGTCGTCCTCGCACTGTTCCTCATGGGCAATCGCTTTACGACGGAACAAAAGCGCGCAGACTACATGTATTACGATCCGCTCACCACCGGTGATTCCTCGCTGTCCGCCGTTGTGCAGTCCATTGTTGCGGCCGAGTTGGGCTTGCAGGAGCAGGCAATGGACTTCTTCCTCCGCGGACTCTATGTGGACCTGGCGAACTTGCATGGCAACGCTGCCGATGGTGTCCACGTCGCATCTGCCGGTGGTGTGTGGCAGTCCCTGGTCTATGGCTTCGGTGGTTTCCGCGATCATGACGGCCGCTACAGTATTGACCCGCGTCTGCCGGAGGACTGGAGTGGCCTGACGTACCGAGTCACTATTCGTGGTTGTCGTATCCGAGTGACGGTGCGCGGCCGCACGGCGGAAGTCGTCCTGGAGGAGGGAGACCACCAGGTTGGGCCGATTATGGTCGCAGGCCATGAGGTAATCATTGGCCCGGAGCCGTTGACCGTGGTGATGGCGAACTCGGATCAGAGCGAGGATTAGTCGGACGGCTTCGGCCGTACACGGCGCCAATGGGGGGGGGATTGCCTGTTGGGGGTGGCTGTTTGGGCCTTTGGGGAATTCGGCAGGGGTAAAAATAAAGAATTTCGCAACAAAATTATTGAGTATTAAATCCGTCCACCTGAGAAAAGTGGGCGGTTTTTTATTTTCGTGCTATTTATGTTGCGTTATTAGTCGGTTTGGGCGGGTGAAAAATCGGCAAAAGTCGGGGTAGGCGCGTTTTTATGGTGGGGGAGAGGGTTTATGCAGCGACGACCTCAGAAGTGGCTAAAATGCGATAACCTGAGAAAAGGCGGAGAAAAGACCTAGGTAACCTGTGAAAATCCCCACCCAAAAGGGGGAAAAATGTTTACCAGACGCTGTGTGACTTTAGAGTGAATATGACACTGGAGGTGCCATGACTGTTAAAAGTTCAAACCGTGACGCAATCGCGCACGGCAAAATTAATGTAGAACCGCTGCGCGAGCAGCCTAAATACCCTTCATGGGCTCTGAAGCTGACCATGGCCGTCACTGGCGTGCTGTTTGGCCTCTTCGTTATTGTCCACATGCTGGGTAACCTGAAGATTTTCGCTGGCGAGGAAGACTTCAACGCATACGCGACCTTCCTGCGCACTGTCGGTGCTCCGGCAGTTCCGAACGAGGGCATTCTGTGGATTTTCCGCATTGTCCTGCTGGTAGCTATTGTCCTGCACATTTTCGGTGGCCTCACCCTGGCTGCACGTGCTAAGCAGTCCCGCGGCAAGTTCCGCCGTCAGGGCATGGTGTCCAGCTGGAACACCTTTACTGCGCGTTCGATGGTGATCACCGGCATTGTGCTGCTGGCCTTCATCATCTTCCACCTGCTGGACCTGACCATCGGTGCTGGCGTTGCTCCGTCTTCTTTCGAGCACGGTGAGGCATACCAGAACGTGGTTGCGTCCTTCTCGCGTCCGGGTGTTGTTGTTTGGTACATCATTGCGCAGCTCGCTCTGCTGCTGCACCTGTCCCACGGTCTGTGGACCGCTACTTCCGACCTCGGTATCACCGGTAAGCGCTGGCGCAAGGTTCTGCTGTTCCTGTCCGGCCTGCTGCCGCTGCTGGTTGTTGTCGGCAACATCTTCATCCCAGTCGCCGTCCTGACCGGTCTGGTCTCGTAGGTCGAGGAGGAAATTTACTATGACTAACACTGAAGCAACCGTCGCTGCGGACTTCCGCGCGCCGGAAAGCGCTGTCGACGGGGTCAAGATCGGCAAGGTTCTGTCCGATAACTCCCCGGGTGACAAGGTCTCCATGAAGGACCACTGGCAGTACCAGAAGGATCACGCCAACCTGGTTTCGCCGCTGAACCGTCGTAAGTTCCGCGTCATGGTCGTCGGTACCGGCCTGGCTGGCGGCGCTGCCGCTGCTGCGCTCGGCGAGCTCGGCTACGACGTGCAGGTTTTCACCTACCACGACGCTCCGCGCCGTGCGCACTCCATTGCTGCACAGGGTGGTGTCAACTCCGCTCGCGGTAAGAAGGTCGACAACGACGGCGCTTACCGCCACGTCAAGGACACCGTTAAGGGCGGCGACTACCGCTGCCGCGAGAACGACTGCTGGCGTCTGGCTGTCGAGTCTGTCCGCGTCATCGACCACCTGAATGCAATTGGTGCTCCGTTCGCTCGCGAGTACGGCGGTACCCTGGCAACCCGTTCCTTCGGTGGTGTGCAGGTCTCCCGTACGTACTACACCCGTGGTCAGACGGGTCAGCAGCTGCAGCTGTCGACTACCTCGGCTCTGCAGCGTCAGATTGGTCTCGGCAACGTCGAGATCTTCACCCACAACGAGCTGGTTGACATCATCGTCGCCGACGGCCGTTGCCAGGGTGCCATCATGCGTAACCTCATCAATGGTGAGCTGACCGTTCACACTGCTCACGCAGTTATTCTGGCTACCGGCGGTTACGGCAACGTCTACCACATGTCCACGCTGGCCAAGAACTCCAACGCTTCGGCCATCATGCGTGCATACGACCAGGGTGCTTACTTCGCATCCCCGTCCTTCATCCAGTTCCACCCGACCGGTCTTCCGGTCAACGCGCACTGGCAGTCGAAGACCATTCTGATGTCCGAGTCCCTGCGTAACGACGCACGTATTTGGACCCCGAAGAAGAAGGGCGACGAGCGCCCGGCCAACGACATCCCGGAGGACGAGCGCGACTACTTCCTGGAGCGTCGCTACCCGGCATTCGGTAACCTCGTCCCGCGTGACGTCGCTTCCCGCGCCAACTCTCAGCAGATTAACGCCGGCTACGGTGTTGGCCCGCTGAAGAACTCCGTCTACCTGGATCTGCGTGACGCAATTGAGCGCCTGGGCCAGCCGGTCATCAAGGAACGCTACTCGAACCTGATTCAGATGTACGAAGAGGCAATCGGTGAGGACCCGTACAAGGTTCCGATGCGTATTGCTCCAACCTGCCACTTCACCATGGGTGGCCTGTGGTCTGACTTCAACCAGATGACCTCCATCCCGGGTCTGTTCACCGGTGGCGAGGCATCCTGGACCTACCACGGTGCAAACCGCCTGGGTGCAAACTCCCTGCTGTCCGGTTCGGTCGACGGTTGGTTCACCCTGCCGTTCACCATTCCGAACTACCTCGGCCCGCTGCTCGGTACCGACCGCCTGGCTGAGGATGCCCCGGAGGCCAAGGAAGCACTGGACCGCGCTCAGGCTCGCCTGGACAAGCTGATGAGCATCCAGGGTAAGCACGGCGCTGAGTACTTCCACCGCCAGCTCGGTGAGATTCTCTACCGCGACTGTGGTGTGGCCCGTAACAAGGAAGACCTGGCTCGCGGTATCGAGGAGATCCGCGAACTGCGTAAGGCATTCTGGTCTGACCTGTTCATTCCGGGTGAGCCGAACGAGATGAACCAGCAGCTCGAGTACGCTAACCGCGTTGCTGACTACATCGACCTCGGTGAGCTCATGTGTGTCGACGCCCTCGACCGCGATGAGTCCTGCGGTGCTCACTACCGCGATGACCACATCTCCGAAGATGGCGAGGCAGAGCGCGATGACGCTAACTGGTGCTTCGTTTCCGCATGGGAGCGAGGCAACAACGGTCCTGCATGGGATCAGTCCGGTTACGAATTCATTCGCCACGCCGAGCCGCTCACCTTCGAAGCCGTCCCGCTCATGACAAGGAACTACAAGTAATGAAACTGCACCTTGAAATCTGGCGCCAAGCAGGTCCGAACGTCGAGGGACACTTTGAATCCGTTGACGTTGACGACGCCGTCGCAGAGATGTCGATCCTGGAGCTGCTTGACCACGTCAACTCCAAGTACGTCGAGTCCGGCAAGGAGCCGTTCGCGTTCGCATCTGACTGCCGTGAGGGTATCTGTGGTACCTGTGGTCTGAACGTCAACGGTCGTCCGCACGGCCCGGGCCAGAACACCCCGACCTGTCAGCAGCGTCTGCACCAGTTCAGCGATGGTGACACCCTGAAGATTGAGCCGATGCGCTCCGCCGCATACCCGGTCATCAAGGACATGGTCGTTGACCGCTCCGCTCTGGACCGTGTCCTCGAGCAGGGTGGCTACGTCTCCATCAACGCTGGTACCGCTCCGGATGCAGATACTCTGCACCTGAACCACGAGACCGCTGAGTTCGCACTTGACCACGCAGCCTGCATCGGCTGTGGTGCTTGTGTGGCAGCTTGCCCGAACGGTGCTGCACACCTGTTCACCGGCGCAAAGCTGGTTCACCTCTCCCTGGTCCCGCTGGGTAAGGAAGAGCGTGGCAAGCGTGCTCGCAAGATGGTTGACGAGGTCGAAGGCACCTTCGGTCCGTGCTCCCTCTATGGTGAATGTGCTGATGTCTGCCCGGCCGGTATCCCGCTGACTGCGGTTGCCGCCGTTACCAAGGAACGAGCTCGTTCGTTCTTCCGCGGTAAGGACGACTAAACTCTTTCTCGATTAGAGTTTTCCAGAAGGGACATAGATTATGGCGAATGCAGTCAAGCGTTACCAGGGCGAAGAGCACTTCGTCGACGGTTACGTGCCTCAGAGCATGAATGCCGAATACTCCTCGCTTCACAAGAGCATTACCTGGATTGGCATGGGACTCATGCTCGCCTCTCTGGCGGCTTGGGGCACCTTCATTTTCGGTCTCGCAACGACCGTTTTTGCCGACCAGACTGCTGCCTCTCACAGCAACGGTTTCCTGGCTAAGGATGCCGCCAACTACACCGACTACACCGGTGGTTGGAACTTCGACGGCAGCGTGTTCATGTGGGCTGGCCTGGTAGTCGGACTGGTTATGGTTATTGCGGGTCTGGCCTGCATCTCCATCGGTCGTCGTGACTACAAGGCTTACCGAAAGGAATTCGGCACTCACCACTAAAGGCTTGCCCCAGTTTAAAGGGGCTCGCCTCTAGTCGGATGCAACGCTAGCCTTTTGAACTAGCACCTCCACAGTTGATGCCACCGTGCACAGTGTGCTGGGGTAGGGAAGTACTGAGAAGTACTTCTCTCACCAACAGCGGACTGCGGCGCGGTGGCATTTTCGCGTTTTCGGCGCCTAATCTATACACATGGATAACAACCCCGCTAAGCTCCCGGCAGCTGTCGATTCGGTCTCGGACCGTCTCGAAGTTCCCGGGCCATCACCTGAGGTTGAATCGGAAAAACGTGCGCAACTGCGTAAGGCCAAGGCCTTCGCTACGATGCTGCTGGTCATCGCAACCGCTGTGTATTTCACATGCCGCGGTATTGAGTCTTCACACCTATCCGCAGGCGAAGTTGTGCCCGCGTGGGTGGGCTACGTTCGCGCTGCTTCTGAGGCCGGCATGGTCGGTGCCCTCGCCGACTGGTTCGCAGTCGTAGCTCTGTTCCGCCACCCGCTCGGCATTCCTATCCCACACACCGCTATCGTCCGCCGCAAGAAGGACCAGGTCGGTGAGTCCCTGGCGCAGTTCGTCGGAGACAACTTCCTGAACCCCGCTTTGATTGTGGACAAGGTGCGTAAGGCCGAGATCCCTGAGCGTATCGGCGAATGGCTGGTAGCGCCGGGAAACGCCGACAAAGTGTCAGCAGAGGTCGGTAAGTTCACCGGAAATGTGCTGGAGGCGATTAATCCCGACGATGCCGCCGCAGTGCTGAAGTCAGCAGTCATCGACGAAGTTGCAGCTCCGGAGTGGGGACCACCAGCGGGTAAGGTTCTCGAGCAGCTGATTGAAGAGGGGCGCACCGAGCCCATCGTCCAGCAGATGGCTGAGTGGCTGCACCGGAAGTCGCTGGGCTCCCAGAATCTTATCGACCGCCTCGTCGGAGAGCGCGCCCCATCCTGGGCGCCGAGCTTTGTCAACGATCTCATCGGCGACAAGGTCTATCGCGAGCTGGTTGATTGGACCTGGCAGGTGCAGCATGACCCTAAGCACGACGCGCGCCTGGCGCTCCACCGCTTCCTCACGCAGCTCGCCATAGATTTGCAGAACGACGAGAAGACCATCGCCAAAGTCGAAGAAATTAAGACTGACATTCTTTCGTCCGCCGCCGTCACACAGGCGCCGGCGAAGATTTGGGCATCAACATCCGCAAAGCTTGTCGACGCTGCCCGCGACCCGGACTCCCTGCTCCGTCGGAAGGTCTCGGAAACGGCCGCCCGCTACGGCGAGCGGATCCAATCCGATCCTGAGTTGCGCAAACGAATGGACCGCCGTTTGGAAGCGGCTGTCGTCTTCATCGCTGAGAATTACTCGGGCGAGATTACCTCGATCATTTCCGAGACCGTCGAGCGTTGGGACGCCGATGAGGCTTCCGACAAGATTGAACTGATGGTCGGTCGCGATCTGCAGTTCATTCGCGTTAACGGCACGGTTGTCGGATCACTGGCCGGTTTGGCTATTTACACCCTGTCGACCTTGGTGTTTGGGGCTATTTAGCAGCACAACCCAGCACATCAGACGGTGTGCGTTAGCATGTAAAAAGCAATGCATCCCTGTTAAAGGAGTTGTTCCCCCGGTGCGCCTGTTACCATCTTTGCCCAGTCTTGCGGACTCGCCGCTAGTGGCGATTTCCGTCTATGTGGACGTCCTGTTTCAGTTCGCCATTCCGTTTGTCATCGGCATCTTGGCGCTAATCGGTGCGGTGCTTGTCATCACCACCCGCGCGGATGCCTTTGACGCTGCAGACCGCAAGAGCCGCAACGTCTGGGCCGGTATGCTGGTCGGTTCGGCGATTTTCCTGCTCCTGCCGTGGCTGGGCTGGGCAATGCTGGGCATCCCGCTGATTGCCGGGCTAGTCATTACGGGTATTTACTGGCTCGATGTCCGCCCACAGATCAAGGACATTTTGTCGAACGCTCAGGGCGGTTATTAGTCCCGGGCGGGTCCTAGCCTGCACTACTGAGAAAGTGTCTGGGTTTATGACAGTTTCTGGGTGAAAAACCCGGTTATTTTGTCATAAACCCAGACACTTTCTTTCTGGGGGAGCGGATAGGGATAGGTCTGGCTCCCCGAAAACCTACTGGAACACCACGGTGCGGTTGCCGTAGACCTGCACACGATCCTCCAGGTGCCAGCGCAAACCGCGGGCGAGGACCTGCTTCTCCGCATCGCGACCCTCACGCTGCATGTCCGCAGCGGTGTACTTGTGGGAGACACGCATGACGTCCTGCTCAATAATCGGGCCGTCGTCGAGGTCCTCAGTGGCGTAGTGGCAGGTGGCACCGATGAGCTTCACACCACGTCGATAAGCCTGCAGGTACGGGCGCGCGCCCATGAACGACGGCAGGAAGCTGTGGTGGATATTGATCGCGCGGCCTTCCCACTTTTCGCACAGATCCGGCGGCAGAATCTGCATGAAACGTGCGAGCACGATGGCATCCGGGTTTTCGGCGTCGACGATCTCGGCGACCTCATCGAATGCCTTACGCTTGCCGACGGCATCCTTGGGGAAGGGCACGTGGTGGAAGGGAATGTCATACGCTGCGACCAGTGGCTCCAGATCGCGGTGGTTACCAATTACTGCAGCGATTTCCATCGGATAGTCGGACTGTGCGACGCGGCCGAGCAGATCCTGCAGGCAGTGGCCTTCCTTGGTCACCAGGATGACAGCGCGCTTCGGGACAGCGTTGTCGGTGACCTTCCAGCGGACCTCAGGGCCCCAATCACCGACGAGCTCAGCGAACTTCTCGCGCAGCTCGTCTACCGTCAGGTCGAGAGCGTCGGCGCGGACCGCCTGGCGAGTGAAAAACCATCCGGTCTCCGGGTCGGAGAAGAAGTCCGCCTCGGTAATCCACGCACCAATGTCGGACAGGAAGGTCGACAGGGTGGAAACGATACCGGTACGGTCTGGACAGCCGAGCGAGAAGATGTACTGGCGCTCGGTGGGAGTACCGCTATTTGCGGTGATGAGAGAGCGAGTCATTCTCGGTATCTTACCTGCTAGCTAAAGGTAAGTTCGCTCACGGTCGACAAAGGCAGATTTGCGCCCGTCAGCGTCAACGCCAGGCCCTCCCCGGTGACGTGCGCTTCCTCCACCTGCATACCGTGGCCGATGTCGTAGCTCAACAGCGTACCGCTCGCTTCTCCCAGCCAGCCGGCCAGGCCATCGAGGTTTAAGCCGAGGATTGAGCCGCCCTCCAAGTTGATTTCGATATGACCGCCGTTGGCAATCGGGCGGAACTTGGAGGTCGCAAATCCGGAGGCGAATTCAATGTTGAACAGGCCTTCGTCCGGCAACGGCGTGATTGTGGAAGCGCGTACACCGCTTTCCCGGTTAATTAGCGCCTGCAGCAGCTGAGGTGGGATTGTGACGTCTACTCGCAGCGACTCTGCCGTCGGATCCGCACGATTGCTCAGATCCACGTTTTCCAGGTGCACTTCCGCTGCCGGGTCACCGTTGATCTCCGGTGCGCCACCCAGCGCCTCCGGGTTCTTGACCTCCAGTGTGTTCGGAGTGGACAGATCCATCGAGGGCACTGACTTGGTGGCCAAGGCGAGCAGTATCGGGCGGGTGCCGAAAGAAACCTTGGGGTCTTCAGTGACCGTCGCACCACGCTCTTCGGCGGAGGTGCGGTAGCCGTCGGAAATCTCCTTGCTCACGAACATCCGGACGCCGATTTCGCCGGCGATCGCAATGAGCGCCACCACGATGATGACACCGAGGACGGTGGGCAGGACTTTGACGCTCGACGAGCGTTTAGCAGAACTCATGGTTCCCAGTCTTGCTTAACGACGGCTCCGTCGCTACCACTTATCTTCGCCCGGTATCCGTCCCCTCGGTGTCGCCCCGGAGTGCCCCCCCCAGTGCGCAACCTACTTAGCGACGTAGTCCGCCAGCACAGCGGTCTCAGCGTTGAGGACGCGTTCCAGGTACGGAGCTGCCTTCTCCTCGAGCTTGCCACCGAGCAGCGGCACGTTGATGGAGAACTCGGAGTTGGTGGTCAGCACTGAACCTTCACCCTGGGCGGTGAGCTTCTGGGACGCACTGAAGGACGCCGGTACGCCCGAAGCTTCTGTGGTCACGGTAGAGGTCGCGCCGTCGTCGTTAAGCGGGCTGATGACGAACGTGCGCGTCATGCCGACCCCGGACTTAACGAACTTCTGCGCCTGCGCCGGAATCTTGTCAGCAGAGACGGTCTGGCGAATCACGACGGTGGTGCCAGCGTCGGTGGTCTCGAACTTTTCCACCTTGCCGTCAGCTGCCGAGAAACGGTTTGCGACCTTCTCCCAGAAACCGGCGTCGGTGAGGGCCTCGTAAACCTTCTCAATCGGCTGGTCGAAGTTGACGGTGTGCGTGTTAGTCGTAGTCATGCGCTTGATGATACGTAATTTGCACTACGCTAGGGGCGTGGAAAATCTCGACCAATCGCCGAACCCAATTCACCTGACCTCCGACATGGAAGAAGCCATCGATGGGCTTGCGGGGCTAGAGGGGGTGGAGCTCAGCACGCATACCGCTTTCGCGGATTTGACGACGCTCCGCCTCGGCGGGGTGCCGCGTGCCGTCGTCCGGTGTAGCACGACGGACGCTGTGGTCGATGTTGTACGCGCGCTTGACGACGCTAACGTACCCCTCCTCATCGTGGGAGGCGGATCCAACCTGGTGGTAGCCGATGAACTCGAGCCGCTGGTGGCCGTGGTGATCGAGGCCGACAACGTGACCATGAGCACTCGCGGACACGGGCTGGAGTCCGTGTCGGCAATCGTGGAGGCCGAGGCCGGTGCGGTCTGGGACGAGGTCGTGGAGATGAGTGTCGACGCAGGTTTTGGCGGCCTTGAATGCCTGTCGGGTATTCCGGGATCGGCCGGAGCCACTCCGGTGCAAAACGTGGGCGCCTACGGTGCTGAGGTGTCGCAGGTCCTGGACGCGGTGCAGCTTTACGACCGCGCAACCGGCTCGGTCGAGTGGGTGGAACCGGAGTCTCTCGACCTTTCCTACCGCTACTCGAACCTGAAGTTCACCGCACGGGCAGTGGTGCTGGCCGTGCGGTTCGAGCTCAGTGTGGATGGCATGTCCGCGCCACTTCGCTATGGCGAACTGGCGCGGCGCCTGGGCGTCGACGAGGCCGAGGCTGCGGCTGGCGAGATTCGCAGGCCGGCTGCGCTGGTGCGCGAAAAGGTGCTTGAGCTGCGCCGGAGCAAGGGCATGGTGCTCGAAGATGCTGACCGCGATACCTGGTCGGCGGGTTCTTTCTTTACCAACCCGATCATTCCGGAGAACTCGGTGGAGGCCGTGCGTGCAAAGGTTGCCGCGCTGCGTGGGGCCGATGAGGCCGCGAATATGCCCGCATTCCCCGCTGGCCCCGGCCACGAGGGAGCCGTGAAGCTCTCGGCGGCGTGGCTTATCGAGCGCGCCGGGTTCCCCAAGGGCTACCCCGGTGACGGTGCGCCCGCGCGACTGTCGACTAAGCACACTCTTGCCCTGACCAACCGCGGGGAGTCCGGCGATGGTACGCCTACGACCGCCGCCGACTTGGTGGCTTTGGCGCGCGATGTGCGCGCTGGCGTGGAAAAGGCCTTCAGCGTGACCCTGGTGCCCGAGCCGGTGTGGGTCGGCGTGAGCATCGATTAGGCCCGCGGCGGGTGGCTGATGGCCAGTGGGGGCGGACTGGAGAGGCTGGCGGGACTGCTGGGGCTGGCGGGGGTGATGGGGCTGACCGGGGCGCTGGGGCTGATAGAACCGCCGGGTAGTCCTCAGTTTGCGCTCCCGGGCCTTCTCCCAATGGCGGGGATAGAGAAAGTGACTAGGTTTATGACACGTGAATATTATTCACCCTCAGTTTTTTGTCATAAACCTAGTCACTAAGTCTGGGGGGGGAGCCGGGGTCCGCCTTAAAGGGATAGGAGCCCGCTCTACTCAGGCCCCTATCCCAACTACAAAACCACCGTGAACTAATGGTGCTTGCGGTGGGAAAGCGAATCGACGCTCTGGCCCTTCTGCTCCAGCTGCGTGAGCAGCACGTCGCGGACATCGCGGCGGCGGACCTTGCCCATCTGGTCGCGAGGTAGTTCCTCCAGGTGGAAGAATGCGCGCGGCACCTTGTACCGGGTCAGGTTGTCGTAGCAGTGGTCGCGGTAGGCGTCGGAATCCAGTCGGGCGTAGTCAGCAAGGGTGATGGCGGCCACGACCATCTCGGAGCCGTCACTCTTCGGCAGGCCGACGACCGTGGCATCGGTGATGTCCGGGTGGGAGAGCAGTACTTCCTCGACCTCGGCCGGGTAGACATTGAAGCCACCGGTGATGATGACCTCCTTGATGCGGGCAACCAGCTTGATGAAGCCGTCCGACTCCATGACTCCGACATCGCCGGTGCGGTACCAACGGTCGCCAGCGGGAAGCTCAGCAGGCCCATCGGTGAAGGACTTCTCCGTTGCCTCCGGGAGGTTGAGATAACCGGCGAAAACCTGTGGGCCTCGGACGATGACCTCGCCCTCCTCGCCGTCAGCGCGGAGTTTGGTGGGATTTTCGGGGTCAACGATGGCAACCTCGGTGTCGGGGAATGGCAGGCCAACGTAGCCCGGGCGGCGGTTGCCGTCCATCGGGTTGCCGACGATAATCGGTGACGTTTCGGTGAGGCCGTAGCCTTCGACAAGGCGCCCGCCAGTGAGTTTCTCCCACTTCTGCACAAGGGAAACCGGCAGGGTAGCAGCACCGCAGAAGGCGAACTTCACGCCGGAGAGGTCGACATTATCGCGCTCGGCGGCTTCGACAATCTTCTCGTAGAGAGTCGGCACACCAGGCACCCATGTCGGGCGATTGTTCTTCATCACCTTCATAATCAGCGGAATCTCCGGTGCCGGCACCAGCACCAGTTCAGCGCCAATCAGCATGGACAAGTTGGTGACAATGGTCAGGCCGTAGGCATGGAACATCGGCAGAACACCGAGGGAGATCTCCCGCTCCTTGCCAAGGCCCGGCACCCAGGCCTTGCCCTGCAGAATGTTGGCTACCAACCCCTGGTGACTCAACTGCGCGCCCTTTGGCGAGCCCGTGGTGCCAGAGGTGTACATCATCACTGCAGTGTCATCGGCAGTGATGGATTCATCGGCCTGGAGGTCGTGGCCGTCTCCGCCGACGGCGTCGTGAAGCAAAGCGTCAAAACCCATGACCTGCGGTGCGGAGGAGTGCAGCTTAGCGCGGGCGGCGCGGAGTTTCGGCAGCGGGATCGACAGGGCGGTGCGCATGACAAACGGCAGGTCCTGCAGCATATTGACCGCGATGATGGTCTCGAGCGGGGTGTTGTTGCGGAGGTCCTCAAGTACGGGGACGATCTTGTCCCAGCAGATGGCAAAGCGGGCGCCGTGGTCGTTGAATGGGTGGCGCAGTTCGTGGGCGGTGTAGAGGGGGTTGTGCTCTACGGCAACAGCGCCGAGGTGCAGAACTGCCCAGTAGGCGATGACGTGCTGCGGGCAGTTCGGCATGAGCAGTGCCACGCGATCGCCTTTGCGTACGCCAAGTGCGCGCAGGCCGGCGGCAACGCTGCGAACCTTGGCATCCAGCTCGGCGTAGGAGGTGGAGCGACCGAAGAAGGTCAATGCCTTGCGGCGCGGGTGGTTGCTCAGAGTGTGGCGGTAGACGTCTAGGAGGGTGTCGAAGTTGTAGTCGATGTGGGGTGGGGTCCACTCCGGATACAGGTTCAGCCAGGCCTTGGAGGCCGCAGCGTTGGGTGTGGAACCGTGAGCTGGGGCAGAGTCATTTGCAGCGTGTGAGCTGGATGTATCGGCCATGGGATCCTCCTAGGTTTTTGTTTATCGCCTGACTATGTCGTGAGGTGATAATAACCTACGACGTAGTAGGTATCGACCTCTATTGTGCCGTACGTCGCACTGCGATGCCGGAATTCCTATACACGTATTTGAGGTACTCATTTGCGGGGTTGCCCCTGGCATAGGCACTCTGGGCAGTATGAGCGAAACATTTCCGGCGGCAACGGCGGGCGCAGACGCGGCCACCTCTAACACCCCGGCGTGGCCGAACCGCATCGCGATGATCTCCATGCATACCTCTCCGCTGGAGCAACCGGGCATCGGTGACGCTGGTGGCATGAATGTCTACGTGCTGCGCACCTGCGAGGAGCTGGCGCGACGCGGTGTGAAGGTGGATGTTTTCACCCGCGCCACGCGTTCCAGCGATGGGCCGGTGATTCAGGTCAGTGAGAACTTCCGCGTCATCAACATTGTGGCTGGCCCATATGAGGGGTTAGAGAAGTCAGACCTGGCTACGCAGATGCCGGCCTTTGCCGGTGGGGTCATTGAATTCGCCCGCAAACAGGGGATTGAATACGACCTGATCCATTCGCACTACTGGCTCTCTGGCCAGGTGGGGTGGCTGCTGTCGGATTTGCTTGACATTCCGTTTGTGCACACGGCGCACACGCTGGCGGCAGTGAAGAATCTCCATCTGGCGGAGGGAGATACGCCGGAGCCGGAGTCTCGGCGTATCTGTGAGCAGCAGATTGTGGACAATGCGTGCCGGCTCATCGTCAACACCGATGCCGAGGCTAAGCAGCTCGCGGATCTCCACGATGCCGACCCGTGGCGCATCAATGTCGTGCCGCCCGGGGTGGACGTGGAGCTCTTTTCGCCGGGCAGTGATCGTGCCACCGAGCGGTCCCGTCGTGAGCTGGGCATCCCGTTGCACACTAAGGTCATTTTGTTCGTCGGTAGGCTGCAGCGGCTGAAAGGCCCGCAGGTATTGCTGCGGGGTGTCGGTGAGCTCATGCGTCGCCATCCCGCCACTAATGTCCGAGTGATTATCTGCGGTGGACTTTCCGGTTCTGGGCTGCATGCGCCCGACGAATTCACCAATCTCGCCGCGGAAGAGGGGATCGACCACCTGGTCCGGTTCATGCCCCCGCGCCCGCCGCAGGACCTGGCGAAGCTCTACCAGGCCGCAGATATTGTCGCCGTGCCCAGTTACAACGAAACTTTCGGGTTGGTGGCGATGGAGGCTCAGGCCACCGGTACTCCCGTTGTCGCGGCGAATGTCGGCGGACTCTCCATCGCTGTCGACGATGGGGTCAGCGGTTTGCTTGTCGACGGTCACGAGCCCGCAGCCTGGGCCGATGCCCTCGGTCGCCTGGTGGAGGACGACGAGCTGCGCATTAAGTTGGCCACCCAGGCGCGCGAGCACTCCGTGGAGTTTTCCTGGCAAAAGACCGTGGATCGGTTGGCCGATGTCTATCATCGAACCGAACTCCAAAAGGAAAATTGTCCCGGCTCTATCCGGGATGCGGGTGGCTCTCGGTAGGTTTCGTTAGCTTCAGGATCGCCAGGGCCGTAGCCACATAAACAGGGAGATGATTCACGATGAGCACGGACATCCAAGGACTGCTGAAATCCCTCGGTGAGCAGCTAGAACGTCTCGGTGTTGAGCATGGCATTGCCGACAATGCCGCCGTGGTGGTTCTGCCTGGTAAGAAGAAGCTGAAGACCGTCGTTGGCCTCATCCCGGCGCCTGACTCCCTGCGTGTCGAAGCCTTCGTTTGTCGCGCTGTCGAAGAAAACCACGAGGCCGTCTACAAGTGGTTGCTGCAGCGCAATCGTCGGCTGTTCGGCATCGGTTACACCATTGACGCCGCCGGCGACATCTACCTGGTTGGTCAACTGCCGGCTCAGCTTGCCGACGATGACCTCGACCGCCTCCTTGGTCAGCTGCTGGAGACGGCCGATGGGGATTTCAACCAGATCCTCGAACGCGGCTTTGCATCGGCAATTAAGCGCGAGTGGGAGTGGCGGGTTGACCGCGGGGAAAACCTGGCCAATCTGGAGCAGTTCCGCCACATGGTTGAGTAGCCGGGGGTAGTAACCCACATAGCGGGGCAACGAACGGCGGGCTCTCCAGTTTTGGGGCACAATTGGGGGTATGAGCAATGGAAAACTGATTCTTGTCCGTCATGGCCAGAGTGAGTGGAACGCATCCAACCAGTTCACGGGCTGGGTCGACGTTGCACTGACCGACAAGGGCCGCGCTGAGGCAGTACGTGCCGGTGAGATGCTCGTAGAGGCAGGCCTGAAGCCGCAGGTTCTCTACACGTCGCTGCTGCGTCGCGCAATTAACACCGCACACATTGCCCTGGATACCGCTGACCTGTTGTGGATTCCGGTTATCCGTGACTGGCGTCTGAACGAGCGCCACTACGGTGCTCTGCAGGGGCTGAACAAGGCAGAGACCAAGGAGAAGTACGGCGAGGACCAGTTCATGTCCTGGCGTCGCTCCTACGACACTCCGCCGCCGGAGCTGTCGGATGACAGCGAGTTCTCGCAGGCTAATGACCCGCGTTACGCCAACCTGGATGAGGTTCCGCGCACGGAGTGCCTCCTGGACGTCGTGAAGCGTTTCATTCCTTACTTTGAAGAGGAAATCCTGCCGCGTCTGAAGGCCGGTGAGACTGTTATGGTGGCAGCTCACGGTAACTCCCTGCGTGCACTGGTCAAGCACCTGGACAACATCTCGGACGAGGACATTGCCGCTCTGAACATCCCGACCGGTATCCCGCTGGTTTACGACTTTGATGCTGAGGGCAAGGTTTTGAACCCGGGTGGCACCTACCTGGATCCGGAAGCTGCAGCTGCAGGTGCTGCTGCTGTTGCCGCTCAGGGCAACAAGTAAAAATGTAGGTGTTTGATAGGCCGATAAGGGGCGCAGCCAAGTGGGGCTGTGCTCCTTGGTCTATTTAGAGCTAGCTAGCGCACTGATTTTCAGCGCGCGCGGATTGTGAAAAGAGCTTAGGGTAAGACCCGTGTCAAAAATCATTATCGCCGCTCTATTAGGTGCTGCGGTTATGGCAGCTGTGCTGATTCTTGGTGGAGTTGTCTCGGGTGCCTATAACGCCGCTCGGCGTCAGAAGAGCGACGAGGAAAGTTCAATAACCACCATGGCGCAGGTCATGCACCTGGCCATTCAGAAGTCTCCGACGGGTGTGGTGGTCGTTGACATCTCACGTGATTTGGTTTTGTCGAACTCCATGGCGCACAAGTTAGGGCTGGTCTATGAGCGCCGCCTCAATGACGTGGGCTGGGAAGCTGCGCTCAAGGTCTTTGACTCGCAGGAGGACCAGGAGCTAACGCTGGTGCTGCCGTCGCGCCGGGCGGGGGCGCCGGACACAATTGTCCGCTGTCAGCTAACTCCGTTGTCACTGGTGGACGACCGTTTTGTGGTGATTTATGCGGCGGATGTCTCCGAACAGGCCCGTATGGAGGCCGCGCGACGTGACTTTGTGGCTAACGTTTCCCACGAGCTCAAGACTCCGGTGGGGGCCATCAGCCTCTTGGTCGAGGCGCTGAATGAAGCTACCGACGACCCGGTTGCCGTGCGTCACTTCAGTGAGAGCCTGACGCAGGAGTCCAAGCGGATGTCGACCATGATTACGGAACTCATCTCGCTGTCGAAGCTGCAGGGGGCAGAGCCGCTGCCGGACATGTCTCCCGTGAGGGTTGAAGAGATTGTCCAGGGAGCTGTGCGTCGTAACCAGATGCTCTCGGAGCAGGCGGGTATTGAAATCACCGTTGACTGTGAGCCGGATTTGGTGGTTGAAGGTGAACGCAGCCTGCTGATTACCGCGGTGTCCAACCTGATTTCAAATGCGATCAACTACTCGCCAGAGGCCACGCCTGTATCTGTGACTGCGGTCAAGGAGGATAACGACACCGTCGCTATCCGCGTCACTGACCGCGGTATCGGCATTTCCCAGGCGAACCAGAAGCGCATCTTCGAGCGCTTCTTCCGTGCGGATAAGGCACGCTCGCGGGCGACAGGCGGTACCGGTCTGGGCTTGGCAATTGTTAAGCACGTCGCAGCGAATCACAAGGGAACCGTCAAGCTGTGGAGTCGGCTGGGCACAGGATCGACCTTCACCATTGAGCTCCCGCTGATGGAAAAGAACGGTTCCGCGTCGAATGATGGCGATGTATCTGCACGTTTGCCAATCGGCCACACCCAGCCTGCGGGTAAAATTGCGGCTAAGAAAAACGCGCAGCGAGGTACGGGCAAAACCCGTGGCAAGGATAAGGATTCCCAGAACAAGGATTCCAAGGAAGGAATGAAGTAATCCGTGACTGAGGTACTTATTGTCGAAGACGAGACGGCTTTGGCGGAGCCGCTTGCGTTTCTGCTGCAGCGCGAAGGATTCGAGGTGCGGATGGCCGCTGACGGCCAGGAAGCACTTGCAGAATTCTCCAAGGCAGAACCGGACATTGTGCTGCTGGACCTCATGCTGCCAGGTATGAGTGGCACCGAGGTCTGCAAAAACATCCGCTTAAAGTCCTCTGTCCCAGTGATTATGGTGACCGCCCGTGACACTGAGATTGACAAGGTCGTCGGCCTCGAAATTGGTGCGGATGACTATGTGACCAAGCCGTATTCCTCTCGGGAACTTATTGCCCGTATCCGGGCTGTGCTGCGCCGCGGTCGCCACGACGACTCTGACGATGTCGAGGATATCTACGAGGAGGTCTTGCGCGGCGGCCCGGTCGTGCTGGATGTCGAGCGCCATGTAGTCACCGTTGACGGCGATGATGTCGCAATGCCGCTCAAGGAATTCGACCTGCTGGAGTACTTGCTGCGCAACCGTGGTCGTGTGCTAACCCGTGGCCAGCTCATCGACCGCGTCTGGGGCTCCGACTACGTCGGCGACACCAAGACGCTGGACGTACACATCAAGCGCCTGCGCTCCAAGATCGAGCGCAATCCTTCCTCGCCAGAGTTCTTGGTCACCGTTCGCGGCTTGGGTTACAAGTTCGAGGACTAGCTCAGCAGACTGCTGCCGACGGTCTCCGCCGGCGGTCTGAGAAACCTCGACTTAAACCTCGTCCGGTGCCAACCCCTCGGCCGCTGCGCGTGTGGCCGGGTGAATCGCCAGCAGTGGGTAGCCACTCGGCCCGAAAGCCTTGGCCGCGCCCGCTATTTCTCGGGCACGGCAGTGCTCCGCCAGAATTTCGTAGCACTCTTCGCCGATGAGCTCTATTAGCTCGGACTTGTGCGTGCGCCACACCGGCTCGCCACCGGTATGTGTGGCCGGCGCGCCCGTGCAGAACCACTCAAAGTCCTCGCCGCCATCGCCCCAGGCACGACGATCGTATTCAGTAATGGTCGTGCGCAGAATCTCCTGGCCGTCTGGGCGTTCCTCCCAGTCCTCCAGTCGGCGCAGCGGCACCTGCCAACACACATCCGGCTTGACCTTTACGGGGTCAATGTCATTGGCCATCGCCCATTGGTGGATGGCACAGCCCGCACCATTGCGCCATCCGTCACGGTTGGCAAAAATGCAGGCATTCTTCACGACCTTCGTTTTCAGAGCAGGCTCAGGCTCTCCGTTTTCGTCGTCAAGCTCGTCCCACACTAACCACGGTTCCAACGGTTCGGAGGGGTCGGTTTCGTAGGTTTCAAGCCACTTCAGAGTTTGTTCGGGGCGGTTCTGCCACCACTGGGGCTCTGCGGAGTCGCCTTCCATTCGCTTTACGACGTCAATAACCCTCTCGCGGTCTTCTTCGTCGGTGATAAAGGCGCCATGGCCGCAGCATCCGACATCCGCGTTCGCGGAGTCGATGCCCTGGCAAGCGGAGGTGCCGAAAGCGCATTGATAGGAGCTCATCAACCAGGTTAGGTCGCAGGTGATGATATGTTCTGGGTCCTCCGGGTGGGCGAACTCGAACCACTCGCGGGGAAAGTCATAGGCGACTTCAGCGGGAGACGGTTGCGGTCCGCGACCGGGGCGGGGGTGGGGTTGATTCACACCAATACACCGTAGACCGTCTAACCTACTAAGAGTGAGATTAGGTGTATTAGATGTAGGTAGTAATACCGTCCACTTGGTGATGGTGGACGCCCGCCGGGGCGGACATCCGACTCCGATGAGCGATTCCAAGTCGACGATGAAGCTGGTCGAGTACCTGGATAAGGACAACAACCTGTCCAAGAAGGGCATTGACAAGCTGACGGGCTACGTCGCTGAATCCAAGGAATTGGTTGAGCAGATGAAGTGCGAAGAGATGATTAGCTTCGCCACTTCAGCTGTTCGCGATGCCACGAATGCGGACGAGGTTCTCGCCCACGTTGAGAAAGAAACTGGCATTAAGCTGCAGATTCTCTCCGGTGAGGATGAGGCTCGTCTGACCTTTTTGGCAGTACGGCGCTGGTACGGCTGGTCTGCTGGTCGTCTAATCAACCTGGATATCGGTGGCGGTTCTCTTGAGCTGACGTCGGGTACTGATGAAGATCCGGAGGCGGCGTACTCACTGCTGCTCGGTGCGGGACGGTTGACCCACGAGTGGTTCGAGACCGATCCGCCGGAGCGCAAGAAGATTGACCTGCTGCGCGATTACATTGATGCTGAGCTCGCTGAGCCAGCTCGTCATCTGCGTACGCTTGGTGAGCCGGACTTGGCTGTCGCCACCTCGAAGACTTTCCGCACTCTCGCCCGCCTGACCGGTGCGGCGCCTTCCGCCGCTGGTCCGAGGGTTAAGCGCACTCTGACTGCGGCTGGTTTGCGTCAGTTGATTGCGTTTATTTCACGCATGACGGCGGCTGACCGTGCTGAACTTGAGGGTGTTAGTGCAAATCGTTCTCACCAAATTGTCGCAGGTGCTCTCGTTGCAGAGGCTAGTATGCGAGCATTGGGATTAGAGAAGGTCGAGATTTGTCCTTGGGCTCTGCGCGAGGGCATTATCTTCCGACGACTGGACAGTGACCTATACGGAAAGGGTTGAGATGAGCGAGGAAAAGCTCACCGTTGCCGAACTGCTGGCGCGGCGGCAGAAGGAGGGAGCCCCCTCTGAACCACCGCGGCGCCGCCGTCGACGCAGCCTTGAAGAAGGCGGTGTGTCCGTTCAGGAACTCACTGGCTCAATCCCTCGCGTTAAGGCCGGTGAACCGCGACGCGGTGCGCACGCTCTTTCCAACGCAGACGACGGTCAGACGACTACGAGCGATCTGCTTGCCGACGAAGCTGCGACCAACGGCACCGAAGAAGCACGGGCATCCGAACCGGAGGCAGAAGCTCCGGAGCACTCGGAGGCCGTTGCTGAGTCAGTGATAGTTGCTGAAGAGGCGGATTCTTCGGAGCATGAGGTTCAAGCTGAGGTCGAGGCTGAAGCAGCTGCTCCGGAAGAGGATGAGCCGGAATTAATTGAGGCTGACACCGAGGTCGCTGATGCCGAAGTAGCCGACGCCGAGGTCGCTGACGTCGAAGCTGACGAAGTTGCCGAAGAACCGGCTGCTCCAGCTGTTCCGGTTGCTCCGGTAACTCCGCAGCAGGAGCAAGCTGCGCCGAGCATGCCAACTACGCAGCCAGCAGCCACTGCAGTGCCATTGGCAATTCCGATGGAACCCCGTCCGGTCATGGTCAACTCCGAGCGTTCGGAGATTACCTACACCTTTACCGAACTGCGTGACATGGCAGACGAGTCGCAACAGATTGGGGAGCCGGGGCCAGTCGCTCGTGCAGTACTCACCGGTTCCAACGCTTACGACGACCGTCCGACTGCCTCCATTCCGGTTGTCCAGGACAGTGTCGACGAAGAGGCTGCGGCATCCGCGGAATCGGATGACGTCGACGGTGAACAGCTTGCTGAGTCTGAAACAACAGAAGCTCCGGAAGAGCAAACCCGTGTGCTGCCGCAGGTGGAAGAGGCAGACGCAGCCGGTGAGACCGAAGCTGCTCAGGAAACGGATACCTTCGAGGCTGCCGACGCTGATGCCGATACCGGGGCCGCTTCCGAGGCGGCAGTAGCAGCCGCTGTCGCTCCTGAAGTAGCACAGCCAGAAGACGTACAGGCCGAGACCACACCGACCCAGGTCGCAGCTGACGAGAAGCAGTCGGAGCCCCGGGACGTCGTTAAGCGTGAGGAACCCAAGAGCTCCAAGGGCAAGGTCGCCGCGCGCGATGGCTACGCCGAGGACAATTCCCTCTCGGTGCCGTTGCTGCTGATTCAGGTCTTCGTGGGTCTGATTGCTGGTGCATTGGTGTTCCTGGGCTTCACCATGGCCTGGTCGTCGCTGCCAAAGATCGTGGTTGTCATCATGGCTCTCGTGGTCGCTGGTGGCTTCGCGGGAATGGCTAACTACCTGCGCCGTGAGAAGGACAAACTGACACCGATTCTCGCGGGGCTTGTCGGTTTGGCACTGACATTTGGCCCCTGGATTCTCTTCCAGTTGTAGTGGGGCCAACAAAATAATCATCACCTGATGCAGGGGCCGGAAGCGAAGTTTTCCGGTCCCTGCATTCGCATGTGTGGGCCAGTTTTGGCACACTTAGCGTCCATGACAAGAATTGCTGTAATTGGTGGCGGAAAGATTGGTAGCGCACTCGTCGGTGGTCTCATCGACGGTGGTGTCTCGCCCTCCTCGATTTATGTGGTGGGGCGCACCAAGGAGAGCCTGGCCGGTCTGAAGGAGACCTACGGCATTGTCGATACCGATGACCCAGTAGGGGCCGTCGACGGTGCCGACGTGGTGTTCTTGTGCGTAAAGCCGTACTTGATTATCGACATGCTCGAGCAGATTGCCGACGTGCTCGATGACTCTGAAGTTGACACCATCGTGGTGTCGATGGCGGCTGGCATCACACTGGACAAGATGGAAGGTGTCTGTGCTGTCGGCACTCCGGTGATCCGCGTTATGCCGAATACCCCGATGCTGGTGGGCAAGGGAGTCTGTGCAGTCGCGCCGGGGCGCTTTGTCACGGAGAGCCAGACCGACGAGGTTGTCGGACTGCTGGAGAAGGTCGGCAGCGTTGAGGTTGTCGATGAGTCGCTGATGTCTGCAGTCACTGCCGTCTCGGGCTCTGGTCCGGCTTACTTCTTCCAGTTTGTCGAGGCGATGACCGATGCGGGTGTGAATCTGGGCCTCAAACGTGATCAGGCTAAGCGTCTGGCGTCGGCTACGGCTGCTGGTGCGGCCGAGATGATGATGCAGGAAGGTGCGGACCCGACTGCGCTGCGTGCTGATGTCACTTCGCCGGGCGGTACAACGGCAGCGGCCACCCGAGTTTTCGAGGAAGAGGGTATTCGTCGCGCGGTGCATCGCGCGCTGCAGGCTTGCTATGACAAGGCCAATGAGATGGGTAAATAAGTATTTCGCCGAGTGGTCGCGGGTGTACAAGTAACCCCAATATTTGGGGCATTGGAAATGGTTAGGGGCAGTAGCTAATCCGATACGCAGGGACGATGGGTTAGTCACAACTGTCACACCATTCGCCAATGCCCCTATTTTTTATCAAAAATCGCACCGGCACCTTGCCTACCGGTAGGATATGAAAAGCACGTGCGTGTCACGATTTTCTGCAGGAGGGGAAGCCTGCAGCGCGTCGCGTGCGCTGAAGGGAATATTTACTAATGCAGAATGCAGATAAAGGCACCTTTCTGACCGTTGCGGAAGTTGCTGACATCATGCGCGTATCCAAGATGACCGTCTACCGCCTGGTTCACGCTGGCGAGCTGCCGGCAGTGCGCGTGGGCCGTTCTTTCCGCGTCCATGAGTCCGCAGTCAAGGAATACCTGGACTCCTCTTTCTACAACGCGGGTTAATTTTTTCTGCCTTTTAAGCGGGGCTGTTTGACCTGAACGCATATGTCCCCGCTATGATTAATCCGATTAGTACATGGTGCTGTGCTGCGCCCCTGTTTCCTATCGTCTTCAAGTCATGAAGTATCTAGCTGTGAAGGCGGAAGGAAAAAGGGCGTGACATCTCGGCGGTTGTAAGGCCGCATTGAGTACGCCGCCATTGTGCAAGAAAAGAAATTTCCGTCAACGAATAGCGAGGTCGAGCCGATGGGTTCCGTCATTAAGAAGCGTCGCAAGCGCATGTCGAAGAAGAAGCACCGCAAGATGCTTCGCCGTACCCGCGTGCAGCGTCGTAAGCTCGGCAAGTAAGCCAGCATTCCTGCCGTTATCGCAGGAGCGCGCGTGCTGCGTCGCGTACACGTTTTAAAAGCAAAACCCGCCCGGTCTCGTTGAGATAGGGCGGGTTTTGTCGTT